>NZ_JBEZXZ010000028.1:0-63347 GCF_040638275.1 Actinoplanes sp. NPDC026623
CTCCGCGGCCCCGCGCCGCGGAGTGGACCTCTACACCGCGGTGCCGCACGGGTACGGCGACGGCCGGGGCCTCCCCGTCTGCCTGGTGCTGCACGGCGGATCGAAACGCCCGGCCGACTTCGCCGCGCTCGGCCTCGGCGGATTCCTGACCGACGCCGTACGCCGCGGCACCGCCCCGTTCGTGCTCGCCGGCGCCACCGGCGACCGGCTCGCCTGGCGGCCGTCGGGCCCCGACGACCCGCAGCGCATGGTCCACGAGGAGTTGCCCGCCTGGTGCGCCGCCCGCGGCTTCGACGCGGGCCGGCTCGCGGCGTGGGGCTGGTCCATGGGCGGCTCCGGCGCCCTGCTCCTGGCCGAGACCTTCCCCGGCTTCGTCCGCTCGGTCGCGGCGTTCTCCCCGGCGGCCGGACCCGGCGACGCGGTCTTCGGCGGCGTCGCCCGGCTGGCCGGCACCCCGATCGGCCTGTGGTGCGGCCGCGACGATCCCCTGTACCCGCAGGTTCAGGCCCTGCAGAAGGCGCTGCCCGCCGCGGTGGCGGCGGGCGGCTACGGCGCCGGACGGCACAACTTCGGCTACTGGAGCACGATCGTCGCGCCCGCCTTCGACTTCATCGGCGCGACGCTGCACCGCCCGTCCGCCGCCTGAGTACCGTCAGGGATTGCCACGTCGCGCTCACGCCGGGTCGAGGCGCAGGGTGGTCCCGGTGGCGGGCCGGCGCATCATCGCCTCCGTGTACGGCGACGACTCGTACTTGCGGAGGTAGGCCTCGTCGATCCGGGCGTTGACGCCGCGCTCGGCGACGGCGGTGAACCGGACCGGCAGCTCGCGTCCGGCCGCGAAGACGGAGCCGGTGCCGTATCGGCTGGCCCGCCGGTACCAGATGCCGGCGTCTCCCTTCCAGGACCGCACGTAGAGGTCGCCGTCGACCACCACGACCCAGATCGGCGCGCGCACGTCGGGCCGGTCCGGCGCCGGGACGACGACGTCGACCTCGCGGGCGCCGGCCAGCATCCGGACCGTAGCGGAGTCCCACTTCATGCCGTTACCTTCCGTGCCGGGCCGGCCGGGGCCGGGTCACGCGATCACGATACTGCCGAACGCGGGAGCGAGGCGTGCTGCCATTCTCGATCGTATGGCGAACACGAAGCAGACCTACCGGCGCATGACGGCCGGAACATCCGAGACCGTGACCATCATGGCGTATCTCGGCGCGGACAGCGGTGACAGGGAGGAGATTCGCCGCATCGTCGAGCGTGACGGCGCCGTCGTCGAGGACGGGATCGCCTACTTCGGAGACTCCGGGCGGCAGTGGCTCGACGATCAGCACGCGGCCTGCCTGGCCGCCGGGTTGGACGACGTGAGCGTTCGCTGAACCCTCGGTAGAGCACCGGATCTTGACCTTGACCCTGGGCAAGCGTCATCGTGACCGGCATGGGAGCCGATCGAGCGGAGGCGATGATGGACATGCCGGCCTGGCCTGGGGGTCGAAATGTACGGGACCTGGGTGGCCGGGCGCTGCGTGCCGGAGGCCACACGCCATTCGGTCGGGTCTTCCGCTCAGCAGCACCGGAGCACCTGACCGACGATGGTTGGATTGCGGCGAAGGCCGCAGGCGTGCGCACGGTGGTGGACCTGCGCAACGCCCCCGCCGAAACGCGGCGCACCGCCGATCACCCGGTCGTCCGGCCCGAGTCGCTGCGCGGGCTGACCTTCATGCCGGCACCGACCGAGGACCCGGAGGATGCCGAATTCCTCCGGGTATGCGGACCGCACCTGGACCATCCGTGCTGCTGGAGCGACAACGCACGGCTGGCCCCGGCCCGCATCGCGGCCGCCCTGCGGGCGATCGCCCGGGCGGACGGAGCGCTCCTCGTGCACTGCGCGGGAGGCCGGGACCGCACCGGCATGATCTCCGCGATGGTGTTGCACATCGCCGGCGCGACGGACGAGGCCATCATCGAGGACTACGCGGCCGGTTGGCGAGGCGCCGGAAAGTATGCCGGGCATGCCTGGGTGTACAACCCGGACCGGGAAAGCTGGCAGCGGCACCGGCACGGGCCGACGGAGGCTGACGAGCTGGAACGCCAGGTCGCAGATCGAGTGCCCGCCCTGCGGGAATGGATCGCGACGTTCGACGGCACGGCCTTCCTGGAGCCCGCCGACGTGCGCGCCATAAGATCGCGCCTCACACCGGTTGGTGCATGACGACCCGGCATTCCTGGAGCCGCGGTTTCAACCCACCACCGTCGCGGCTGTCGCCCGCCATGCGGGCCACCGGCTGCGGCGCGGTATCCAGTGCGTACCCGGCTACGCCGGGCCGGTGAGCGTTTCGATCGCGAACGCGAACTCTCGCGGGCGCGGGCGGGTGCGTTCGACCAGGTCCTCCGGGGGCTCGTCGCCGTTGCGGACCGCGTCGACGTAGGCCTTCGCCTCCAGGATCGTCAGCTGCGGTGCCCTCCTGCGTAGCTGCCGCAGGGCGGCCATGCCGCCTCCGCTCGCCACCAGGTCGCGGACGGCGGACGGTAGCGGGTCCGGTGGCCTGACCCCCTTGACCTGCTCAAGGTACAACTCCTCCCAGCCCTCATCGGCGAACGTGAGGAAGGGAATGTGGTGGATGCTGCCGTCGTGCCGGTCGACCAGGTAGGGACCCTGCCCGAAAAGCGCCTTCCCGAACTCGCGGGTGCGGAGATACTCGGCGGACTGCCAGAAGACCAGCCAGCCGACGACGTTCTCCTCCACCAGCGAGACGGCGACCTCGGGATACTCCGCCGGCAGTTCCCGCCGCTCAGCGGCGAGCTGAGCTTCCACCAGCTCCACGGCACGCTCTCTCGTGATCACAACAGCCATCATCAGGCACGCCGCCCGCGACAGACGAACGGATCGGTGCAGCCGACGCCGGGAATCTCGAGCGGCGGGCACAGCTCGCCCATAATGGAAGCATGCGGATTCGGATGCCAGCCGTGCTGGCAGTCGCGCTTCTGATACTGGTTGGAACAGGCGTGTTCTGGGCAGGCCGGATGTCGGGCGCCGGGCCGAGGCCGGCACCCGACCGTGGGTACGACAAAGGGCATGCCGACGGCCTTCGCGAGGGCCGCGCCGAGCAGGCCACATTGAACCTGCCGGCGACCGACAAGGCGGTCTTCGAATCCGGCTACGCCGCCGGGGCAACCGACGTCTTCGCCGGCTACGACGGCGGCTGGGAGCACAATGCCCCGTACGTCATCGTGCTGGCACCGGGCGGCCCGGCCGTCACCTACCGCATCGAATCACGGACGCGCCTGGAGCGGGGCGCGGACTACTACCTCTGTCCCGACGGCCACAAGCTGTGCCGGCGGCCACACTGACCCCCATGGCAGGTGGCCGGTGCTGGAGATGGGCAAGAACTGAGGATCAGGCCGGGGCCGGCACGCCTTCCAGGCGGCGGCGGGCGGCCGCGATCGCCATGCGGGCGTGCTCCTTCGCCCCGATCTGCGCCACCAGCTGCGCCCGGGGGATCTCCAGGGCGTACGGGAGGCCCGGCGGGAGGGCGGCCAGGATGCCGTCGAGGTCGATGCCGCCGTCGCCCGGATAGAGCCGCTCGAACCGCGCGGTGTGAATGAGCTCCTCGTTGGTCGGCGGCACGCCGGCGGGCGCATCGCAGACGTGCGCGAAGTGGAACCAGTCGGCCGGCAGCTCCCGCAGGTCCGCGACGCTCGATCCGGAGCGGGCGAAGTGGAGCAGGTCGATGAGCATGCCGGCGTTCGGCTGATCGGCAGCCCGCAGCACCCGGGCGGCCTCGCCGAGGTCCGGCGTCTCGGTCCAGGACGGGAACTCGAGATCGACGGTGAGCCCGAGGGGCCGGGCCATCTCGCAGAGCTGGGCGAAGCGGTCCACCTTGCGGGTGCGGTCCGGGTCGGGCAGCTGGGTGATGACGTGCCGGGCGCCGAGTTCGGCGCCGGCCTCCAGGAAACGCTGGAAGTCGCGGGGGTCCTCGTGCGGGCCGATCCGCGCCAGCTCGATGTCCAGCACCTCGACGCCGGTGGCGGCCAGCCGGACCTTCGTCGTGCGCATCAGGGCGGGGTCGGTGGCCAGCGGATAGTGCGGCTCCTGCGGGGTCACCCTGGTCAGCCGTACGCCGACGTACCGGTAGCCGGCGTCGGCGGCCGCGTCGACGAGTTCGGGCGGGGAGAGGCTCAGCGCGGTCAGGTGTGCGAGCGAGTAGTCGTGCGCCGGGCCGCCCGGCCGGGTGTCCCGCAGCCCCTGCAGCCGCCGGTGCCGGTGCGCGGCCATCCGCACCGGCGCGCTGGTCGCGGCGCCGTACCCGCCGTATCCGGCGACCCGCTGCACCACCTCGAAGAACAGCCGGGACCCCAGCATCTCGGTGTAGAAGTGCAGGTATTCCCCGTCTTCGTCGCTGTCGTACAGGATGGAGTGCTCACGCAGCGCGGCGAGCAGTTCCGGCGGCGGCGCGAGCCGGGCGTCCAGGTCGTCGTAGTAGTTGTCCGGGATGCTCAGCACCGGGGCGCCGAGCTCGCGCATGGCCCGGGCGCTGGCGATCACGTCGTCGCTGGCGAACGCCACGTGCTGCGGGCTCGGAATCCCGGGCGACCAGCTGCCGCGGCGCAGCGGCGCCGTGTTGAGGGTGATCCGGACGGTCCGTGTCGCGTTGGTGGCCGACCGGCTGCGCAGCAGGCCGAACGGTGCGGCGAGTTCCGTCGTCGGGCCGGACCGCAGGCCGAGCACCGAGGTGTAGAAGAGGGCGACCTGGTCGAAGTCGTCGACGGACTCGGTGAGGGCGATGTGGTCGGTGCGGGTGACCAGCCCGTCGGCCCGAGCCCGGTGCCCGGTGGGTGCGAAGTCCGCCGCCCAGCCGCTGCCGTCGGCGCCGCCGCGGCAGAAGAAGACCGCGGTGCCGTCGGGCGCGGCGACCGAGCTCAGGTCCGCCTCCTCGGGCTGCCGGACGCGCGGCAGCACCGGCGCCAGCAGCCGGTCCGCGCGCTGCGCCGAGCCGGCCGGGTCCTCGCTCTCCACGCCCAGCGCGCAGATCACCGCCGTACCGGGCACGATGGTGCGCTGCGGCGCGAAGTTCAGCAGGATCCGGGCGTCGCCCTGCTGCCAGAGCTGCACCGGCTTGGACCGGTGCTGCCCGGTACGGGCGAAGCCCACCGCGGTCAGCGTGCTCGCGACGACCGGGCCGGACACCTCGTCGACGGCCAGTTCGGTGAAGACGTGCCCGCCGAGCCGCGGCGCCGGCGGCAGGCCGGGCGGGCGCCGTACGGCGGCGGACTCCCGCAGGGCCAGCAGCGACCGCATGCCGTCGATGGCGGCGTGCCGGGGGTCGGCCTGGCGGTAGATGTCGTTGAAGACCTCGAGCGAGAGCGGGCCGCCGTATCCGGTGGCGAGGACGTGACCGACGAAGGCCGTCAGGTCGAAGGCGCCCAGGCCGGGGAAGAGCCGATGGTGGCGGCTCCACTGGACGACGTCCATCTTGAGACGCGGCGCGTCGGCGAGCTGCAGGTGGAACACCTTGTCACCGGGTACGACCCGGATGCCGGCCGGGTCCTCGCCGCGGGACAGGACGTGGAAGCTGTCCAGGCAGAGGCCGAGGGCGGGGTGGCCGGCGCGCCGGACGATGCGCCACGCGTGTGCGTAGGTGTTCACGTGCCGGCCCCAGGCCAGCGCCTCGTACGCGATCCGCAGGCCCCGCCGCCCGGCCCGCTCCGCCAGTTCGCGGAGCTGTTCGGCGGCCAGCTCGTCGTCGTCGACCGATGCCGCGGACTCCGACGAGCAGACCAGCATCGTGGCGGCGCCGAGCTGCTCCAGGAGGTCGAGCTTGCGTTCCGCCCGGCGCAGGTTGGCCCGGAAGGTGTCGGGCGCGACCGCCTCGAAGTCGCGGAAGGGCTGGTAGAGGTCGATCGTCAGGCCGCGGCGGGCACACTCCTGGCGCACCCGCGACGGCGACCAGGGCGAGGCGATGAGGTCGCTCTCGAAGATCTCGATCCCGTCGAAGCCGGCCGCGGCGGCCGCGGCCAGCTTGTCCTCGAGGGTTCCGGAGAGGCACGCGGTGGCGATGGAGAGCCGGGCGCCGCCGTCCGGGCCGCTCACCACTGTGTGATCGGCGATGAGCATGCCGTGCCGCCTTTCTGGTCCGCCAGGCAGACCATCGGAACCAAAATAATGTTCGTACTGGTTAGTTAGTTATACGCGCCGCCCTCCCCCGCCGGAAGACCCCGCGCGTCACCCGCTTCTCACCGCGTGGCAACCGGTTTGCTACCAGCCGCTCCGCGATCGGTCCGAACAGACGGGTGGACCCGATCGGCTCGGCCGGGTCCCACGATCTTCCAGGGGGAACCGGTTGACCACGCGCGCATCGCTAGCCCGTACGGCGGCATTCGCCGCGCTGTACGCAGCCGCGATCATCGCGGGCCGGTCGACAGTCATCGGCGACACCCGGATGGCCCTGGTGTGGCCGGCCGCCGGCGTGGCCATCGTGTGGCTCTGCGCCCAGCGCGGCGCCCGGACCCGCTGGGCCGACCTGGCCGCGCTGGTCGCGATCGCCTGGATCGGCAACGCCGCCACCGGCACCGGCCTGCTCCTCGGCGGAACACTCGCCGCCGCGAACCTGGTGATGGCCGTGGTGTTCGTGTGGCTGCTGAGCCGGTTCCGCCCGGCCCTGTGGGGCGCGGGCGGCAACCAGCGGCTGTCGAACCCGTGGGAGCTGGGCAGCCTGCTGGGCTTCGCCGCCGTCGCCGCGGCCGCGGGCGCGGTGATCGGCCTGACCGGCCTGTCGCTGACGACCGGACACCTGTCCGCGGTGTCCTTCGCCGACTGGATGGCACGACAGGTCACCGGCATGTTCGTGATCGGCACCGGCGGCCTGTGGCTGGCGCACAAGGCCGAGGCGTTGCGCCGCGACTGGTGGCACACGACCGACCGCGCGCTGCGCGCGGTGCCGGGCCGGCGGGTCGGCGAGGCCCTGGCCGTCGTGCTGTGCTCGGCCGGCGCCTACCTGGTCGGTTTCGTCTACGACGGCGGGCTGCCGCTGGCGTTCCCGCTGATCGTGGTCACGGTCTGGGCCGCGCTGCGGCTGAACACCACCTTCGTCGTGCTGCAGAACCTGACCCTGGGCAGCGCGGCCGTGTGGTTCACCCTGCACGGCGAGGGCCCGCTGGCCGCGATCGCCGACCCCCTGCTGCGCGCCCTGGTCGCCCAGATGTTCGTCGTCCTGATCACCACGGTCGGCCTGCTGCTGGCGCTGGGCCGCGACGAGCGCGCGGCGCTGCTCGCCGAGCTGGCCGCCCAGAAGGAGCAGGCGGCACGGCACGCGGTGCTGATGAACGCCATCATCGACTCGATGGACGACGGCCTGTCCGTCGTCGACGCCGACGGCCGCATCACGCTGCGCAACCCGGCCGGCGTACGCCTGCTCGGCCACGCCACGATGGTCGGTGACATGCAAGCCCGGCTGTGCCACCTCGACGGCACCCCGATCGCCGCCGCCGACCTGCCCTCCGCCCGGGCCGGCCGCGGCGAGCAGGTGGACCCGATGGACATGCTGGTCCGCGACCCGGACGGTCGCGACGCCCGGGTCTTCCGGGTCACCGCCACCTCGCTGACGGAGGCGCACGGCGCCCGCAGCGCGGTCGTGCTCTACCACGACGTCACCGCCGAACGCCGCCAGCGCGACCAGCTCGCCGACTTCGCCGGCGTCGTCGCCCACGACCTGCAGAGCCCGCTGACCGTCGTCGAGGGCTGGACCGAGGTCGCGACCGACGCCCTCGATGCCGCGCCGGCACACCCCGCGATCGACCGCTCCCGCGACGGGCTCACCCGGGTCGCCGGCGCCGCCACCCGCATGCGCGGGCTCATCAACGACCTGCTCGCGTACACCTCGGCCCGCGACGCCGACCTCGCACCCGAGTCGGTCGACCTGACCGACCTGGTACGCGACATCACCGCCGCCCGCACCGACGCCGCCGTCACCGCCGGCCAGCCGGTGCCCCAGGTCGTCCTCGACCCGCTCGACCCGGTGCACGCCGACGCCGGCGCCGTCCGGCAGCTGCTGGACAACCTGATCGGCAACGCCGTCAAGTACACCGCCCCGGGCGTCACCCCGCGGGTCGCCGTCACCAGCACCCGCGAGGGCGACGCCGTCCGGATCACCGTCGCCGACAACGGCATCGGCATCCCCGCCGGGCAGCACAAGGCCATCTTCGACAACTTCCACCGCGCCCACGCCGGCACCGGCTACGCCGGCACCGGAATCGGCCTGGCCATCTGCGACCGCATCGTCGCCCGCCACGGCGGCACCATCACCGCCGGCGACAACCCGGGCGGCGGCTCCCGCTTCACCGTCACCCTGCCGGCCGCCGAGCAGCCCGCCGAGCCCGCGCTGGTCCTGCCCACCACGCCGGCTCCGGCCGGCGGCCTGCGCCCCACCGGCCGGGCCACCCTGGCGCCGTCCGCCCGCACCGAGGCCCGCCCGCTCGCAAGCAGCGCGGAAACCGCCCGCGCGGCGTAGCGGTCCCTACGGGAACGCCATTGCCCCTTCCGGAGCCGGAATACCGGTACGTGAGCACACGTCGCCGCCGGCTGAGTATCGATGCTCATGCCCGGTCCCGGGCCGCGGCCATAGGTTCACCGCATGACCTCAATGTTCGGCGGCCCCCGCCGGTTGATCCGCCAGATTGCCGGCGCGCTCGTCGTCGCGCTGCTGTCCGCCCTGCAGTGGTACGTGTGGATGGCCTGGGACACCGAGTATCAGACGAATCCCGTGACGCAGGAGGCCAGCGGCCCCTACGAGGCCTGGCAGGTCGCCGGGTGCGCGGTGTCGCTGCTCGTGGTGTTCGTCGGTGCCCTGCTGCTCGGGGTCCGGCCACTCTGGGCGTCTGCCGCACTGACGCTCGCCTTCACCGTCGCCTGGACCGCGACGGCGTCCGCCAACGACGAGACCGGCATGTACGGCGTCGGCACGATCATGCTGCTGGTCGGCCTGACCGCGGCCACCGCGACGGTCTCCCTCGTGGTCACCGGGCTGCGCCGGCTCCGGTCGCCGCGCCCGCCGATCGGCGGGGTCACCGCCTGAACAGGCGTCCGGCTCCGGCCAGCGCGGCCTCGGCCTGCGCGGCCAGGGTGGCGACGAGGTCGGCGGCGGAGGGCACGTCGGTGATGAGATCGACGGCCTCGCCGGCCCAGACCGGCAGCGGAGGTATGGCGCCCCGGGCGACGTCGTCCTGATAGTCCTGTCCGGCCCGGGGATCGGCGGCGAGTTCGTCCTCGCGGCCGCGCCAGCGGTCCAGGTAGGGGTGGCCCAGAGTGCGGGCGGAGTATTGCGACGGCCATCGGGAGCCGCGCGCGAGGTCCAGCACCCGGCTGCGCTCGGTGTCCTGTCCTCGTCCCGCGACGATCGCCTCGACGGTCGCGGGTTCGGCGCCGGCCTCGGTGGTGGCCTGGAAGCGGGTTCCGATCAGTGCTCCGGCCGCGCCCAGCGCCAGGGCCGCGGCGACGCCGCGGCCGTCGGCGATCCCACCGGCCGCGAGCACCGGCGTCGGCGCGGCCAGGTCCACCACGACCGGCACGAACGGCAGGGTGGACCGCCCGCGCCGGGCCCCGTGCCCGCCGCCTTCGGTGCCCTGCGCCACGATGACGTCGGCGCCCAGGTCCACGGCCCGGCGGGCCTCCTCCAGGTCGGTGACCTGAATGATCAGGATCGCGCCCGCGGCCCGGACGGGTTTCACGTACGGGCCCGGGTCGCCGAACGACAACATGATCACCCGGGCGCCGTGTCGCAGCGCGTGCCGCACCGCGTCCGCGTCAATCGCCCAGGTCAGGAAGCCGACGCCCCACGGTTGATCGGTGCCCGAGGCGACGATCGGCAGCTCGCGGTCGAGCCACTCCCGGTCGCCGGACGCGGCGCCCAGCATCCCGAGCCCGCCGCCGCGGGAGACGGCCGCCGCCAGCCTGCCGCCGGCCGAGCCGCCCATCGGCGCCAGCGCGATCGGGTGGCGCACGCCAAGCAATTCCGTGAACCCCGTCGTCAAGCCCATGACCACATCATCGCAGCGAGTCCCGGGCCGTCTTCGGGCCGCGCTCCCGGCCTTTCCGGTACGCGGCGTCGACTCCTCGAAGCCCGGCGCGGCCCGGCCCCGGCGGGTGGAGCCGGCGTCCTCATCGGCCTCTTCGAGCGCGGCGTCATCCGCGCGTGGGCGGGCACTACGCCTGGGACGCGACGACCCAAGCGATCAGGAAGACGCCGAAGGAGATCACATATCCGAGGGTGATCCCCAGCGCCCGGTAGGGGCTGCGCGCCGCCAGGGAGCAGGCGGCGACGACGGTGCCGACGGCCGCGGCCAGGAAGGGTCCGACGATCACGGCCCGCTGGCCGTCCGCCGTGCAGATGAGGGTGGTGTCCGAGTCCCCGCACGCGTCGCCGGCGAAGGGCAGGACGAACAGGCTGAACAACGCGGTGGCCCCGGATCCGAGCACCAGGAGGACCACGGCGATCACCGCGCCGGCCATGCCGCCGGTCTGCCTGTCGGACGGGTCCCCCGCCGCGAACAGCGGTCCTGGTTCGGTCACCTCAGCGACGCTACCGTGCGGCGACTTGGCAGTATGGCCCGAATGCGGGCAATCGTCTTCGACTTCTTCGGAACCCTTACCGATCCGGGCGCGGAGGCGGAACGACGCGCCGCGTACGCGGCGACCGCCGCCGCGCTGGGAGTGCCGGCGGCGCCGTTCTGGGCGGCGATGTCCGGGTCCTTCACCGAGCGCGGCACCGGCGCTCACGGGGGTACCCGGGAGACGCTGCTCGAGATGGCCCGCCGGTGCGGGGTCGAGCCCTCCGACCGACGACTGGACGCCGCGGTCGTGGTGCAGCACGCGGGCTCGCAGCGGGTACGGCGTCCCCGGCCCGGCGTCCTCGACGTGCTGGATGACCTGCGTGCCGCCGGTTTCCGGCTGGCGGTGCTGAGCGACTGCAGCAGCGAGTTGTGCGAGGGCTGGCCCGGCACAGCGTTCGCCGCGCGCGTCGACGCGGCGGTCTTCTCCTGGCAGGAGGGCCACCGCAAGCCGGACCCCCGGCTGTACGCGACCGCGGCGGCCCGGCTCGGCGTGCCGGCGTCGCAGTGCTGGTTCGTCGGCGACGGCGGAAGCCGGGAGCATCAGGGCGCTCAGGCCGCGGGAATGCGGCCGGTGCTGGTCACCAACGCCGGCTATCCGGGCGCGAGCGCGTTCCGGGACGACCCCGACACGTTCCTGCCGGAGCACGTCGTGGACGACGTCGCCGAGGTGCCCGCCCTCGTCGAGAGGGCGACCGGATATTCGGTACCGCCCCCGGTCATCAGCTGACATCGTTGCGCGGCATGGGTGTGCAGGTGGTGCGTTTCCGCGATCCGACGTCGGTGGTCTCGCTGCACGACCTGGGCGGGTATCCGATCGACGTGATGTGTCCCCGCTGCACCGGGCATGCCCTGCTGGTCCCGGATCACACCGACCCGGGGCCGACGAAGGCGTGGTCGCGGCGGCGTTTCGTGTGTCCGGCGTGCGCGCTCACCGGGAGCTGGTCGTGGCGGGGCCAGTCGTTGTGGTGGGGCGGCGTCGTGGACCCGTTCTTCGGGCAGCCGCTGTGGCTGACGACGAGGGTGCGCGGGCATCTGCTGTGGGCGCTCAACCGGAAACATCTGGACCTGTTGGAGCAGTTCGTCGCCGCCGGGCTGCGTGAGCGTGGCCCGAACAGCGGGCTGCGTGAGCACGTGACGTCCCAGGGATGGAACATGTCCCTCATCGAGCGGCTGCCACTGTGGATGAAGTCGGCCCGCAGCCGGGACGACGTCCTCGCCGCGGTGGCGCGGCTGCGGGCACGGCTGGGCGACACCGGCCGCTGAATCGCTACGGGGTCTCGACCGCGTCGCCGTCGATCCAGACCTGGGCGATGTCGTGGGGTGTGGCCAGGGCGAACACCCTCGCGAGGGCCTCCTCGGGTCCGTTCGAGTGGCGGATGCCGATGTCGAGCGGGGTGCCCGGCCGCGGCCGTACCCAGATCGCGTCGAACCGGCGGCCCACTCCCAGGTCGCCCACCTGCTCGCGAAGGCCGAGCGCCCGCGCACCGGCAGCGGTGGCCAGGTGCAGCAGGTGCGCCGCGGTCAGCGCCACGCCGTCCGGGCCGCGCAGCCGCTGCAGGAAGTAGGCCTGCAGGCCCTCCTTGAGCAGCGAGAAGCCGGTGCCCGCCCCGACGTCGGTGCCCAGGGCGACGTGCACCCCGTACGCCAGGTGGCGGTTGAGCGGGAACGTGCCGCTGCCCAGCGCCGCGTTGCTGGTCGGGCAGTGCGCGACGCTCGCCTGGGCCTCGGCCATCCGCTTCAGCTCCGCGTCCGTCGGGTGGACGTCGTGCGCCAGGACGGTACGCCGGTCGACGAGGCCGTGCCGGTCGTAGCAGTCGAGGTAGGTGCCGCCGCCGGACAGCCGCCCGACCGTGGCGATCTCGTCGACGTTCTCGTTGATGTGCGACGTGAACCAGCCGTCGGTCAGCTCGCGGTGCAGTTGCCCGCACGAGGCGAGCAACTCCTCGCCGCAGGACAGGGCGAAGCGCGGCGTCACCGCGTACCGGCTGCGGCCGGTGCCGTGCCAGCGCGCCGCGAGCGCGCGGCCCTCGTCGTAGCCGCGCTGGGCGGTGGTGTGCAGGTCGGCGCGGAGCATCCGGTCGCTGACCACCAGGCCGCTGGTGATTCGCAGGCCGCGTGCGGCGGCGGCGGTGAACAGCGTGTCCACCGCCGGCGCGAAGTGCGAGCCGAACACCAGCGCCGTGGTGGTGCCCGCGCCGAGCAGGCCGGCGACGAACTCGTCGGCGACCGCGCGGGCGTAGCCGGCCTCGGCGAGCCGGGCCTCCTCCGGCAGGGCGCAGCGTTCCAGCCACTCCAGCAGCGGCATGCCGAGCGCGCCGATCGCCCGTACCTGGGGGAAGTGCACGTGGGTGTCGATCAGCCCGGGGAGCAGGATGCCGTCGGGCAGCTCGACCAGGTCGGCCCGGGGGTGCCGCGAGCGCAGGTCGGCGAAGGCGCCCCGTTCGACGATCACGCCGTCCTGCACCAGCAGCCCGGCGTCGGCGTCGGCGCGCAGCGCGCCGCCGGTGAACGGGTCGTCCGGGGTGTCGACGGCCTGGGCGCGGAAGAGGGTCACGGCTCGGCGTCCACGGGCACGGGCCGGGCGGCGTGCGTCTCCCGCTCGAACGTGCGCAGCAGGTCGGCGGCCACGCTGACGGCGATCGCCGCGGGCTCCTTGCCGTGCAGGTCCGCGAGCCCGATCGGCGTGGTGATGCGGGCGATCGCCGCGGCGTCGTGGCCCTGCGCGCCGAGCCGGCTGCGGAACCGGGCCCATTTGCCCGCCGAGCCGATGAGGCCGATGGAACCGAACTCGCCGTCGCGCAGCACCGCGTCGCAGATGGCGAAGTCCTCGGCGTGGTCATGGGTCATGATCAGCACGTGGGTGCCCGGGGCCAGCTCGCCGAGCACGATCTCCGGCATCACCGCCACCTGGTGCACGTGCACGGTGGCCACCGGGTCGGCGAGTACCGCCAGCCGGGATTCGGCGACCTGCTCCGGGCGGGTGTCGACGAGGTGCAGCTCGATGTCGTGCCGGGCCAGGATGCGGGCGAGCTCCAGGCCGACGTGCCCGACGCCGAAGACGGCCACCGCGGGCACCACCGGCAGCGGCTCGAGCAGCACGGTGACGCTGCCGCCGCAGCACTGCACGCCGTGCCGGTGCGGTGCCTTGTCCGACAGCTCCAGCGTGAACAGTTCGGGTGCCGTGCCGCCGGTGCCCAGCAGCGCGCGGGCCCGGTCGATCGCGACCGCCTCGAGGTTGCCGCCGCCGATGGAACCCCAGGTCCCGGCGGCGCCGACGACGAGTTTCGCCCCGGCCGCCCGGGGCGCGTGCCCGCGCACCGCGGCGAGGGTGACAAGCACGGCCGCCTCGCGTGCGGTTCGCAGGTGGGTCACCGCGTCGAGCCAGGTACGGTCAGCCACGAGCCACCGCCTGGCCCACCTGCTCCGACTCGGGGTGCAGGGGGTGCGCCTCGGCGCCGGGCTGCGGCGGGACGACGTCCGCCTCCACCAGGTGGCCGTCGCCGGCGCCGGCGCGCGCCTGCTCGATCGCCCAGAACACGGCCTCGGGCGTGGCCGGCGAGGCCAGGTCGACGGACATCCCGGCCGGGCCGAACGCGGCAGCCGCCTGCCGCAGCGCCTCCCGGACCGAGAAGGCCAGCATGAGCGGGGGCTCGCCGACCGCCTTGGAGCCGTAGACGACCCCGTCCTCCTCGGCGTCGGTCAGCAGCGTGACGTTGAAGACCTCGGGCATCTCCGAGAAGCTGGGCAGCTTGTAGGTGCTGGCCGCCTGGGTGCTCAGCCGCCCGCGGGCGGGACCGTCGCCGGTCTCCCAGCGCGGGTCCTCCAGCGTCAGCCAGCCGGCGCCCTGGACGAAGCCGCCCTCGATCTGTCCGATGTCGATCAGCGGCGACAGGCTGTCGCCCACGTCGTGCACGATGTCCACCCGTCGCGTCCGGTACGCGCCGGTGAAGCCGTCCACCTCGACCTCCGCGGCCGCCACCCCGTACGCGAAGTATTTGAACGGCGATCCGCGCATGACCGACGAGTCCCAGTGCAGTCCCTCGGTGCGGTAGAAGCCCGCCGCGAACAGCTGCACGCGCTGGAAGTACGCGGTGCGGACGAGCTCGTTCCAGGCGACGCCCGCGGTGCCGCCGACGCCGTGCGCGACGCCGCCGGAGATGCGGACGTCGGCGGCGTTGACTCCCAGCATCGAGGCGGCGACCAGGGCCAGCCGCTCGCGGATCTGCTCGCAGGCGTTCTTGACCGCCCCGCCGTTGAGGTCCGCGCCCGAGCTCGCCGCGGTCGCGGAGGTGTTCGGCACCTTGTCGGTGCGGGTCGGCGCCAGCCGGATCCGCGTCAGCGGGAGGCCCAGCGTCGTGGCGGCGACCTGCAGCATCTTGGTGTGCAGGCCCTGGCCCATCTCGGTGCCGCCGTGGTTGATCAGCACCGAGCCGTCCTTGTAGACGTGCACGAGCGCGCCGGCCTGGTTGAAGGCGGTGAAGTTGAACGAGATGCCGAACTTCACCGGCGTGACGGCCAGGCCGCGCTTGGCGTGCGGGTGCCCGGCGTTGTAGGCGGCGATCTCCCGCTGCCGCTCGACGACCGCGCCGTCGTCGAGGACCTGCTGCCAGAGCCGGTGCAGGCGCTCCGGGTGCCGCACGGGCTGGCCGTACGGGGTGCTCTGCCCGGCGCGGTAGAGGTTGCGCCGGCGCAGCTCCATGGCGGGAATGCCGAGCAGCGGCGCGCAGCGGCCGAGGATGTCCTCGATGACCAGCATCCCCTGCGGTCCGCCGAAGCCGCGGAACGCCGTGTTGGAGGTCTTGTTGGTCCGCGCGATCCGGCCGGTGAGCCGCACGTGCGGAAGCCAGTAGGCGTTGTCGACGTGGCACAGCGCCCGCGCCAGCACCGGCTCGGAGAGGTCCAGGCTCCAGCCGCCGTCCGAGGTCAGCGTCGCGTCGAGGGCCTGCAGGTGGCCGTCGGCGTCGAAGCCCACCCGCCAGTCCACGTGGAACCCGTGGCGCTTGCCGGACATCGTCAGGTCCTGGGTACGGGTCAGGCGCACCCGCACCGGGCGGCCGGTGAGCGTCGCGCCCAGGGCCGCGATGGCGGCGAAGCCGTGCGGCTGCATCTCCTTGCCGCCGAAGCCGCCGCCCATGCGCAGGCACTGAACGGTGACCTCGTGGCTGGAGCGGCCCAGCACGTGCGCGACGATCTCCTGCGTCTCCGAGGGGTGCTGGGTGCTGCTCTGCACGAAGATCTGCCCGGCCTCGTCGACGTGGGCGAGCGCGCAGTGCGTCTCCAGGTAGAAGTGCTCCTGCCCGGCGAACTCGAAGTCGCCGCTGAACTCGCGGGCGGCGCCGGCCAGCCCGGCCTCGACGTCGCCGCGCAGGATCCGCGGCGTGGCGCCCTGGAAGCTGCCGGCGGCGATCGCCTCCCGGACGGTCACCAGCGACGGCAGCGGCTCCACGTCGACCTCGACGGCGGCCGCTCCGAGCCGGGCCGCCTCGAACGTCTCGGCGAGCACCCAGCAGACGGCGTGGCCGAAGAACATCACCTCGTCCGGGAACAGCGGCTCGTCGTGCTTGACGCCGGCGTCGTTGACCCCGGGCACGTCGGCGGCGGTGAGCACCCGCACGACGCCGGGCACCCGCAGCGCGGGCGCCACCCGCAGCGCGGTGACCCGGGCATGGGCCCGCGGCACCTGTACGGGGTGTGCGTGCAGCACGTCCTTGGTCCGGTAGATCAGGTCGTCGGTGTACAGCGCCGCCCCGGTGACGTGCTCCTTCGCGCTCTCGTGCGGAACGGCGACACCGACGGCGGGGTTCTCCGGCCGATCGGAAAGGGCGCTCATGCCATCGCCTCCCTCGGGCTCGGGTTCTCGGCGTGCAGCTTGAGCAGGCTCTGGCCGAGCATCGCCCGCCGGTACGCGGCGCTGGCCCGGTGGTCGTCCAGCGGCGTGCCCTCCCCGCGCAGCACCCGCGCGGCCGCCTCGGCGGTCCCGGCCGACCAGGGCCGCCCCTCGAGGGCCGCCTCGGTGGCACGCGCGCGGATCGGCGTGGCCGCGACGCCGCCGAGGCCGATGCGCGCCCGCACGACGGTGCCGTCGACGACGTCGAGGGCGAACCCGGCGGCGATGCTGGAGATGTCGTCGAAGCGCCGCTTGGCGATCTTGTGGAAGTCCGCGAGGCCGGCGAGCGGCAGCGGAATCCGGACCGCCCGGATCAGCTCGTCCACCCGCCGGACGCTGCGCCGGTACTCGATGAAGTAGTCGGCCAGCGGCACCAGCCGCTCGCCGTCGACCTCGGCCAGCACCACGTCCGCGTCCAGCGCCAGCAGCGCCGGCGCGGCGTCGCCGATCGGGGATCCGGTGCCGAGGTTGCCGCCGATGGTGGCGCTGTTGCGGATCAGCCGGGACGCGAACTGTGGAAAGAGCCGGCCGAGCAGCGGGACCCGGCCCGCGAGCCCGCGCTCGATCTCGGTCAGGGTCAGCCCGGCGCCGATCTCGATGTGCTCGTCCTCGATCACCAGTTCCCGCAGCTCGGGCACCCGGTCGACGGCGATGACGCATTCGGCGCGCGCGCCGCGCAGGTTGACCTCGACGCCCCAGTCGGTCGAGCCCGCGACGACGGCCGCGGTCGGTCGCTCCCGGAGCAGCCGGAGCGCGTCTGCCAGCGTCGCCGGGCGCAGAAACTCACCCTCTTCCCCGCGTACGCGGGTCGGCCGGGCGGAGGCCGCCGGGGCCTGCCGGCGGCGGGCCAGCGGATCGTCCGGCGCCGGCGGCCCGAGCGCGTAGGCCGCGTCGCGGATCGGCCGGTAGCCGGTGCAGCGGCACAGGTTGCCGCTGAGCGCGTGCAGGTCGAATCCGTTCGGCCCGTGCTCGTGGTCCGCCGCGGTGCCGTCCGGCGGCGCCTGCCGGCCGGGGCGGTAGAACTCGGCGGCCATGCTGCAGACGAAGCCCGGCGTGCAGTAGCCGCACTGGGAGCCGCCCCGGACCGCCATCTCGTACTGAACCGGGTGCAGGCTCTCCGGGCCGCCCAGCCCCTCGGCCGTGACGACCTCCTGGCCGTCCAGCCCCAGGGCGGGCATCAGGCAGGCGTTGACCGCCACCCATTCCGTGGGGCAGTCGGGGCCGGGCCGCGCGACCAGCACGGAGCAGGCACCGCACTCGCCCTCGCCGCAGCCCTCTTTGCAACCGGTGAAACCCTGCGCCCGCAACCACTCCAAGGCGGTGGTATGCGGCGCGATGTCACCGAACGGGATCTCCTGCCCGTTAACCTTGATTCCGGCAGCGCCCATGCTCAGCTCCCGTCAACCGTCTCAACCTACAGCGTTTGCCGAGGCGGGACATGGTTGACGGATGACGCCGGGGCGGCTGGTTATCCATGTGAACAGCCGCCCGAGCCGGTATCCACCCTACAAGTCGAGCGGCGGTGCCGGAAGCCACCCGCTCATGGTCATCCATCGCTCGACATTGCGGGCCTTCGACACAATGCGCCCATGCATGCTGATCAAGAACCGAGATCGTCGTGGAGCCGGCGGTCCCTGCTCGCCGGGCTCACCGGAGCCACCGCCGGAATCGCCCTGCCGCCCGGCGCCCAGGCGGCGCCCGCCGGACCGCGGGCCCCCGCCGGCCCGGCCGGGGTGCGGCTGCGGTGGCTGGGCGTGGCCGGCTTCGAGATGATCGCCGACGGCCGGCGGGTGTGGTTCGACCCGTACGTGAGCCGCTTCCCGTACCTCGACGACGCCGGCCGGATCGATCCGGCCAAGCCCCTCGCGGTCGACCCGGCGGCGGTCGACCGGGCGTTGCCGCCGGGCACGCCGCCCGACCTGATCCTGGTCAGCCACACGCACTGGGACCACTTCGCCGACGTGCCGTACCTCATGGGCCGGCACCCGGACGTCAAGGTGATGGGCACCGAGACCGCCCGCAACCTCGCGCTGATGAACCGGGTGCCCGGCGCCGGCGACCGGGTGCTGGTCTGCCGGGGCGGCGAGTGGATCGACATCGCCGGCGTGCACGTCCGGGTCTTCGCCAGCCTGCACACCCAGTTCCCCGGCGGCGGATTCTGGGCGCCGGGGACCATCACCACCGGCCCGCGGCCCGCGCCGCCGGCGACGATCGGTGAACTGGTCGAGGGCGACACACTGTCCTACCTGGTCACCGTGCCCGGCCGGCTGTCGGTGCTGTTCCACGGCGCGGGCAACTTCATCGAGCGCGAATACCAGGGCCTGCGCCCGGACGTCGTGATCGTGAACCCGTCCGCGGCGACACCCACCCACGACTACCTGCCGCGACTGCTGCGGGTGCTCGGCCATCCCCGTCACGTCGTACCGGCGCATTTCGACGCTTTCGACACGCCGCTCGGCGATCTCGGGCCGAAGGCCCAGGCGACCTACACCACGTTCCGCAGCGCGGTGGAGAAGATCGGCCACGGCATGCGCGTTCCCGAGTACGAGCAGCTGCGTCACCTGGCGGAACTGGAATTCTGAGCAGCTGATGACCGACGCGCTGCCCACGCTGCTGCTCGCCTCGCTGGCCGCGTTCGGGCTCGCGCTCCTCTCGGCGGTCGCCGGATTCGGCGGCGGGGTGCTGCTGTTGCCGGTGTTCACCGCCCTGTTCGGGCTCCGGGCCGCCGTGCCGATGCTGACGCTGACCCAGCTGTCCAGCAACGGCTCGCGGGTCTGGCTCAACCGGGGCGCGCTGCGGTGGCCGCTGATCGGCTGGTTCGCGCTGGGCGCGGTGCCCTGCGCGGTCGCCGGCGGGCTGCTGCTGACCCACGCCCCGCTCGCGCCGTTGAAGCGCCTGCTCGGGGTGTTCCTGATCGGCGTCGTGCTCTGGCGGCGGTCGCAGCGCCGGCCGCGCCGGCCGCCCGATCCGGCCTTCGCCGCCGTCGGCGCGGTCTCCGGGCTGGGCTCGGCCCTGCTGGGCTCGGTCGGCCCGTTGACCGCGCCGTTCTTCCTGGCGGTGGGGCTGGCCCGGGCGGCGTACGTCGGCACCGAGGCGGCGAGCGCCCTGGTCATGCACGTGACCAAGATCGGCGTTTACGGCGCCGGTGAGCTGCTCACCCGGCAGGTGCTGCTCTACGGCATCGCGCTGACCCCGGCGACCCTGCTCGGCGCCTGGGCCGGCAAGAGGATCGTCGGACGGATCAGCGACCGGGTCTTCGTCCTGCTCGTGGAGGCCGGCCTGGTCGTCGCCGGCGTGTTGTTCCTGGCCGGCGCCTAGCCTCGCTGGCTGAAGCGGATCGCCAGGTACTCGCTGGACGCGGCCCACGTGGCGAGCAGCGCGAGGCCGTCGCCGGCGGCGGTGCCCGCCTCGGCGGTGAACGTCTCCATCGTCAGATCCTCCTCCGGCACGTCCAGCAACTCGCGGTCGAGCTGGAGCTCGCCCACGACCGGGTGGCGCACGCGCAACGTCGCGTGCCGGTACACGCGGCCCTCTCGGGCGGCCCACCAGGCGCGGAAGGCCTCGCTGCGCATGGACAGCTCGCCGACGAGGTTCATCAGCTGGTGGTCGTCCGGGTGCCGGGCGGCGGCGTCGCGCAGCGCGTCGACGGCCGGGCGCGCCACCTGGTGCCAATCCACGAAGAACTGCTGCGCGGTCGGGTCGAGGAAGACGAACCGCACGGCGTTCAGCGGCCGTACCGGGCCGGCGAACATGGGTTCGCAGAGGGCCTGGCCGAGCGCGTTGGCCGCGAGGACGTCGAAGCGGTGGTTGCGCAGGAACGCGGGGGTGCCGGTCATCGAGTTCAGGACCCGGCGGATCGCGGGCCGGATGTCCGGCGCACCGGCGTGGCGCGGGGTGTGCGCCGGCACCGGGCCGGCGACGAGGGCCAGGTGGTGCAGGTGCGCCGTTTCGGTGTCGTCGAGCTGCAGCGCCCGGGCCACGGCGTCCAGGACGCTCGCGGAGACTCCGGTCAGGTCGCCGCGTTCGAGGCTGCTGTAGAACTCCAGGCTGACCCCGGCCAGCGCGGCGACCTCGCCGCGGAGCAGCCCGGGCTTGCCCGCCTGCTTCGAGTTGATCCTGGCCCGGCGCGAGGTGAGGAACGCGCGGACCTCGCTGCGGTTGTCCATGCCACCAGGCTAGGGCGCATCTGGCGGATCATGGCGTCGCCGAGCCGAGTTCCGCCAGGTCCTGCTCGCTCAGCTCGAGCAGGCCCGCGGCGACGTTCTCCTCCAGGTGGGCCGGCGAGCCGGTGCCAGGAATCGGCAGGATGTTCGGCGACCGGGCCAGCAGCCAGGCCAGCGCCACCTGCGGCACGGTCGCGCCGTGCCGGGCGGCCACCGAGTCCAGCCGGGCGGCGGCCAGCGGCTGGAAACCGCCGACCGGGAAGAACGGCACGTAGGCGATGCCGGCCGCCGCGCACGCCTCGACCAGGGCATCGTCCTCGCGGCGGGACAGGTTGTAGAGGTTCTGCACACACGAGATCGGCGCGACCGTGCGGGCCTCGGCGAACTCGGCCGCGGTGACGTTGGAGACGCCGAGGTGACGGATCAGCCCCTCCGCGCGCAGGGCGAGCAGGGTCTCCAGGGGCCGCCCGATGGGCGTGCCGGCGCGGTCGCTGTCGCCCATCCGCAGGTTCACCACGTCCAGGCGGTCCACGCCGAGCGAGCGCAGGTTCGCCTCGATGCCGCGGCGCAGCCCGGACGGGGTGAGGCCGGTCGTCTGCTCCGCCGGCAGCGCGACGTCCCCGCCCTCGACCAGCGCACCCACCTTGGTCACGATCACCAGATCGTCCGGGTACGGGTGCAGCGCCTCCCGGATCAGCTCGTTGGCCGCCACCGCGTCGCGCGAGTAGTAGTGCGAGGTGTCGATGTGGTTCACCCCGAGCTCGACCGCCCGGCGCAGGACGGCCAGGGCCGTGTCCCGGCTGGGCCGCTCGCCCCTCGGCCAGCCGGTGAGCTTCATCGCTCCGTACCCGATCCGCGAGACGCTCAGGTCACCGCCGAGCATCCATCGTCGCGCATTCATGATCATTCACTGTAGACCCGGCCGTCCCACCACCGCAGGACGCCGGTCGCGAGGAGCGTCAGCCACTTCGACGGCTCCCCGGCGGCGGCATCGATCTCGAACCACACCCGGCCCGGCTGCCGCCCCGCCTGAATCCAGGTGCCGTCCGGCAGCCGCGCGGCCCGGATCCGCTCGATCGCGTCCGCCATCCGCGGGTCGGGTTCGGCGCCGTCGTGCAGGCCCGCGGCGCGGAAGTAGCAGGCGGCGTTGAGCACGCTGTAGGTCCAGCGGAACGGGTACGACAGGCGCAGCGCCCACGGCGCGACCGGCTCGTCCGTCGACAGCCTGCGGTACAGCCCGCGCGCCAGCAGATACTCCTCGCCGGAGCGCCGGGCCTCGCGTACCCGCTCGCGGTCGCCGGTCACCCGCTCGTAGTCGAGCAGGCCCTTCAGCGTGTTCAGGGTGGAGTGGAACGAGGACCTCGCCGACCCGTTCTGCCACTCGCAGTTCCATCCGCCGTCCGGCATCCGGTGCTCGAGGAACCAGTCGACGATCCCGTCCAGGTCCGCGCCGAGCCAGAGCCCGTTCGACAGCGTCAGCGAGTTGATGCAGCAGTCGACCTCGCCGCCCCAGTACGGCAGGTCGTCGTACTCCCAGCGGCAGTTCGCCGCGAGCTTCTGCGCGGTGCCGGCGAGCACGCCCGCGTCGACACCCCACTCGCGCAGCGTGGTCAGCGACCAGGTCGTCGCCGTCCAGGGCTGGCCGCCCTCCTCCCGCGCCTCCGGGCCCTGCCAGTCGAAGTCGGCCGGGAAGTACGCGCCGCCGGCCCACTGCCCGTCCGGATCCTGCAGCGCGAGCAGCCGCGCGCCGAACCCCTCGGTCGCGACCCGCGCCCTGGTCGCCTGCCACACCGGCTCCGGCAGGCCCAGCAGGTCGCGCTCGACCTGCCAGCGCAGGGACGGATCGGAGTCCAGCAGCCAGTCCGTGATCGACGTGCCAACCATCCCGGCAGGATAACGCCAACCCGGCGGCACGGCTCCGTTGCTCCGGCGCCCGAATCCGGTCGTCGGGCCGACGGCGCCCGGGCTAACCTCTGCCGGTGATCACCGGCGACTTCGAAACCCACATCACCGTCGCGGCCAGCAAGGCGGAGGAGCTGGCGGTGTTCGCCGCCGAGCACGGCCTCGGGTTCGTCCACATCGAACTCGACCGGGGCGATACCCCGTCGCAGCCGATGCTCACCCTGCACGGCTCCGGCACCCTCGACCGCCGGCGGGCCGAGATACGCGACTGGTACGAGCGGCTGCGCGCCGCGGGGTTCCGCCCGGTGCGCAACAAGATCGAGGCGACGCCGTGGTCCATCGGAGTGCCGCAGACCGACCGCGAGGCCCGCGACGAGCCGGCCGACCGCTACTTCGAGCACCACATCAAGGTGCGCCTGCCATCCGAGCGGGTCACCGACGTGCTGGCGGTCACCGACATCGCGGAGCGCCACGGCGCACGGCTGTCGCGCAACGCCCGGCGGCGCGATCCGGACGGCCGGCCGGAGCGCTTCGTCAACCAGCGCTGCCACCGGTCCGGCCGGGCCGACGCGACCGAACGCCTCGACGCTCTCGTCCATGACCTGCGAGCGGCCGGGCACGAGGTCGTCTCCGCCGAGCAGGAATACGTGGTGCACGACAGCCAGCTCGCCCTCGACCGCGGCTGGCTGAGCCCGGTCGTGCCCTGCTACCAGGACCGTTACGAGGACAGGAACCGCACCGCGCCGGCCGGACCCGGATTCCCGCCCACCTACCGCCCGATCCCGCGCGGCTGGGAGGTCGAGCAGCGGGCCGCCTTCGATCCGGCGCTCAAGCAGCACCGGAACGCCTACACCGCCGGCGAGCCCCACTTCACCGACCCGGACCTCGGGCAGCGCTGGCGCGGCGCCCGCCGCAAGGCGATGCGCCACCTGCTCACCATGCTCGCCGCGTCCCGCTGGGCGGGCCACCTGGTGCTGCGTGGCAGCGCCGCGATGGAGGCCTGGGTGGGTGCCTCCGCCCGCGAGCCCGGCGACCTGGACTTCGTGATCACCCCGCGGACCGTGACCAGCGACAGCTCGGAGGCGGGCGAGCTGTTCGCCGGGATCCTCACCGCGCTGACCGACGTCCCCGGCGCCGGGCTCCGGCCCGGCCGGGCCGCGCAGTCGGCGATCTGGACCTACGAGCGCGCCGACGGCCGCCGCCTGGTCATCCCCTTCGAGGTGCCCGGGCTCCCCGACGGCACCGTCCAGATCGACGTCGTCTTCGGCGAGCACCTGCCGGTCGCGCCCGAGCCGCTCACGGTCCTCGGCGTACCCGTCGTCGCCGCGACCGCGGGGCTGTCCCTGGCCTGGAAGCTGCAGTGGCTGGCGACCGACGGCTACCCGCAGGGCAAGGACCTGTACGACGCGGTCCTGCTGGCCGAGCACACGACGGTCGACCTCGACCTGGTCCGCGACCTGATGCGCCCCGAACTCGGGGATGCGGCGGACCGGTTCACCGCCGCGACGGTGCTCGCATGGACCGACGTCGACTGGCGGAACTTCACCGACGCGTACCCGCGCGTCGAGGGCACCGCGGCCGACTGGGCCCGCCGCCTCGCCCTGGCCCTGGACCGGCCCGGGCAGGACCGTTCCTGACGGCCACCGGTCAGCGGGGCGTCAGGACACAGAACTCGTTGCCGTCGGGGTCGGCCATCCCGACCGCTCCGACGTCGCCCTGGCCGGTGTCGATGCGGGTCGCGCCGAGGGAGATCAGGCGGTCGACCTCCGAGCGCTGGTCGCCGTCGGCGGGCGGTGCGAGTTCGAGGCGCAGCCGGTTCCTGCCGGTCTTCGCCTGGAACGGCGGGCCACCCCAGCTGATCTTCGTGCCGCCGGCCGGCGACTGGATCGCGGTCTCCTGGTCCTGGTCCCAGACCAGCGGCCACCCCAGCGCCGCGCTCCAGAAATAGCCGACCTCCTGCGAACCGTCGCAGGACAGCGCCCCGAGCAGCCCGCAGCCGGCCAGGAACCTGTTGCCCGGCTCGATGACGCAGAACTCGTTGCCCTCGGGGTCGGCGAGCACGACGTGGTCCTCGTCCGGGCCCTGACCGACGTCGAAGTGCGCTCCCCCGCGCGCCAGCGACCTGGCCACCGTCCGCTGCTGGCCCGCCGGGGATGCGCTCGTCAGGTCGAAGTGCATCCAGTTCCGGCCGGTCTTCGGCTCCGGGTTCGCCGGGAACCGGATCCGGAACCCGGTGGCATCGCCGGGCAGGAGCGTGACGCCTTCGTGCGGGTCGTCGACCATCTCCCGGCCCAGGATCTCGGACCAGAAGCGGGCCAGGCTCAGCGGCTGGTTCGCATCGAAGCTCAGCGCGAACAGTTGACAGGTCATTGCGAGCACATCCCGACCGTTGCTGGCAGGGCGCTTCCCGCGCCCGGGCGGGTACGAGCGTAGAGCCGCTCCGGCACCGCCCGCAGCCGAATAACCGATCGGACTTGCGGATCTCCGTACAGTGGACTCGTGCACCCGTACCGGCCGCCGGCGTCAGAGCCCGAACCGTCGTTCCTCTCGCGCGACCTCGCCGGTTTCCCGATCTGGGTGCATCTGGTGACGATCGTCATCACCGGTGGCCTCTACCTGCTGGTCCTGCCGTTTCTCTTCGCCATCGAGGCTTACGAGCGGGTGGCCGGCTGGGCGGTCGGCACCGCCTTCACCCTCACGGTGCGCGTGTTGAGGGTTCCGGCTCGGATCCTGTACCGCCTGCTGCTCGCCGTCAGTCAGCGCGTACGCGAGGAGCACCGTCATCGAACCGCGGCCGCCCTACCGCCGCGGCGGTAGGACGATCTGCCGGTGGCGGGTGCGGATAGCATCCGTCAGATGGTGTTGCATCCCGGCCGGGGAGACCTCGATGGCTGACGCCGACGATGTCCGGCGCCTGGCGCTCGCGCTGCCCCACGTCGCCGAGATCGACAGCGACGGCTTCGACTTCCGGGTCGCCGGCAAGGGGTTCGTCTGGTCCTACCCCGAGCGCACGCCGGGCCGGCCGCGGGTGATCCGCACCGACATCGCGGTGCTCTACGTCGGCGACGAGGCGGAGAAGCAGGCGCTGCTCCTCGGCGAGCCCGGGCTCTTCTTCACCACGCCCGGCTACGACGGGTTGCCGCTGGTCATGCTCCGGCTGCCGCAGGTGAAGGTCGACCGCCTGAGCGAACTCGTCACCGACGCCTGGCGCATGCGGGCGCCGGAGGCCCTCGTCGACGACCTCGACGCCGGGGGCTGAGCCCGTCAGCCGTCGTTCCGGGCGAGATGGCGCAGGCCCTGCTTGAGGAACGCGCGCGGGTTCGTGTCCAGGTGCCGGGCCCACGGCGGGTCGGTTTCGCCCCGGAGCCAGGCGTAGCGGGCCAGCGCGTAGCCGAACATCGGCTCGGTCAGGTAGCCCAGCCGCGAGGTGCGGTAGCCGTTGGCGTTCCGGGAGAATTCGAACGCCGAGTTCGCCGCGAAGACGCCCAGGCCGAAGAAGACCGTGAGCAGGTCGGTCAGCGGCTCGTGGTCCCTGCGCCGCGCCGAGATCCGGCCGTCGGCGAGCAGGTGCACGTGGCCGAGCTCGTGGCCGATCGTCGCCACCAGCGCCATCGGCGTCGCCGCCTGCTCGTCCTTGACGCCGATGATCGACCGGCCGTCGCGCATCCGGTGATGGCCCGCCGCACCCTGCCAACTGGAGTTCAACGGCACGTGAGCGGCCAGCTCCGGCTGGGCGTCGTCGCTGTAGTGCTCAAGCTCCACCCGGGCCGGGTCGACGTCCATGTGGGCGCAGAGGATGCCGAGCACCGCCCGGATGTCCGCACGCGTCCCCCGGTAGACGCCCGGAAGGAAGTCGTCCGACGGCAGCAGGACCGTGCCGTGCAGCCGGCCCCGGCCGAACTCGGCGAGCAGCCAGTCCAGCGATGTCTCGATCCATTCCTGCTCGACCTGCCGCACCGGGCATCGAGGCCGTCCTCCCCACCACCGCATACCGCCATCGTGGCGCCGCCCGTCAACGGTGGTACATTTTCCGTTATCGGAATATGATGGCGGCCATGGCACGAGCAGCGACGACGTCGGACGCGTTCAACGCGATCGCCGAGCCGCAGCGCCGGGACATCCTGGCGCTGCTGCGGGCGGGCGAGCGGCCGGTGACCGACCTGGCCCAGGAGCTGGGGATGAGGATGCCGCAGGCGTCCAAGCACCTGCGGGTGCTCCGGGAGGTGGGGCTGGTGCGGGTCCGCGGGGTGGGCAAGCAGCGCCTCTACGGCCTGGACGCCCGCGGGCTGCGGCCGGTCCACGAGTGGGCCGGCGGATTCGAGCAGTTCTGGACCGGGAGCTTCGACCGGCTGGACGCATACGTGCAGGACCTCAAGACGCAGCAGGAGGAATGACCGATGGCAGAGACGGACCGGGAAATCGTGATCACCCGGGTCATCGACGCACCGTGTGAGCTGGTGTTCAAGGCGTTCACCGAGGTCCGGCACCTGTCGCGGTGGTGGGGTCCGGAGGGGTTCACCACCACCACGCGGTCCTTCGAGTTCCGCGCCGGCGGCGTCTGGGATTTCGTGATGCACGGGCCGGACGGCACCGACTACCCCGAGTGGATCACCTGGACCGAGATCGTCACACCGCGGCGGATCGCGCTGCTGCACGGTGAGTCCCGCGACGACCCGGACGCCTTCGAGTCGACTCTGGCCTTCGAGCCGCACGGCGCCGCGACCCGGCTCGTGATGCGCACGGTCTTCCCCACCAGTGAGCTGCGCGACCAGGCGGTGGAGAAGTACCACGCGATCGAGGGCGGCGAGCAGACCCTGAGCAACCTGGCGGCCTACGTCGCCGGGATCATCGAGGAGGAGGGCAACTGATGGCCGGCAAGGTGTTCTTCAGCGTGTCGATGTCGCTGGACGGCTTCATCGCGCCGGAGTCCCCCGAGGAGCTGATGGGGCGGCAGTGGATGGAGCTGCAGGCGTGGGTCTTCCCGCTGCGGTTCTTCCGGGAGAACCTGAAGCTGGGCGGGGGCGGCGAGCAGGGGCGCGACAACGACATCGCGCGGGAGACGTTCGAGCGCACCGGCGCGAGCGTGATGGGCAGGCGCATGTTCGACGCCGGCGAGCAGGCGTGGCCGGAGGAGGCACCCTTCCACACTCCGGTCTTCGTCGTGACGCACGAGAAGCGTGACCCCTGGGAGCGGACGGGTGGCACCACCTTCCACTTCGTCAACGACGGCATCGAGGCCGCGCTCGACCAGGCCCGGGAGACCGCCGGCGACCGCGACGTCCGCATCGCGGGCGGCGGCGCGACGATCCTGGAGTACGTGAACGCCGGCCTGATCGACGAGTTCTCGGTCGCGGTGTCGCCCGTGCTGTTCGGCCGCGGAGTCCGCCTGTTCGACGGCGTGGACGCGTCCAGGATCGCGCTGGACCAGGTTCGTTCGGAGCCGTCGTCGCGGGTGACGCACCTGACCTACGCCGTGCGCCCCCGTTAGCGGGCCTCGACGTCGTCGTGGTCAGCCTCGCACCGCCTGCTGCCACGAACCGATCAGCTGGGCGGGCAGGACGCCGCCGGAGGCCGCATGATCCGAGGGGCGCCGAAGTCCCGGTTGTCGATCACGATGTCGGCGCGCTCCCACGGTGAGCAGGCGTCGAAGTAGTGGCGCTGCGCCTGGACGTAGCGCCGCATGCCGGGGTGCTCGGGGTCGGGGTTCGTGCCGTCGCGAAGCGCCATCCGCCTCGCCGTCACCTCGAACGGGACGTCCAGGAACACGGACAGGTCCCAGGACCCGGCGATCTCGTCCCGGTGGAGAAAGATCCCGTCGACGATCAGTACGGCTCCCGGCGGCGCGGTGCGCCGCTCCGGGTCCAGCATCGTGTCGTTGGCCAGCTCGTGCGCGACCGGCCGGTACCGCCGGGTGCCATCCGGCGCGAACGGCTCCAGGACGTCGCCGCGGAAGCGCGGGTAGTCGTACGAGTCACGCCAGAAGCCCTCCGGGGAGTCGCGCCCCAGCCGGTAGCGCACCGCCCGCAGGTTGTGGAAGTCGTCGAGCGACACCCGCACGACGGTGCGGCCGAGCGAGCGCACCGCCGCGGCGAGTTCGTCGGCGAACGTGCTCTTGCCGGATCCGTCCGGGCCGTCGACGGCGATCCGGAGGCAGGCGCCGTCGTGTGACGCGGGAATCCGGCGGGCGACCCGGCCGATGACATCGCGCCGCTGCTCAGAAACATCCACCGGGGTCACCTTAGGCGTTCGATCACCGGCGCGAAGGCCTCCAGGTACGGCTCGTGGACGGTGATGTAGGTGAAGCCGTAGCGCTCGCGGTTGCGGGCCAGCTGCTCGGCCATCTCGTCGACGGTGCCGATGAGCAGGAACGGCGTCTGCAGCGTCTCCTCGACGCTCATCGCGGGCCCGAGCCGCGCGGCTAGCTTCTCCGCGGTGGCGCGGCGGTCGTTCGTCTCGATCACCATCTGGAGCAGGAGGTGCCACTCGATCTCGTCCGCCCGCTCGCCGGCCCGGGCGCGGGCGAACCGTACCCGTTCCCCGGTCTCGTCGGCGGTCGCCAGCCGGAACGTGCCGGGCGGCCCGCCCTCGACCTGGTAGGCGCCGGCGATCGCCACGATGTCGGCGTGCTCGGCGGCGATCGTCAGGATCCGGTCGCCGGTCCCGCCGATGATCAGCGGCGGTCCGCTGCCGTGGAAACCCCGCCGCTGTACGGGTTGTGGCGCCGAGCCGCCCGGCAAACCGGCCTGGCCGCCGTCCCGGAAACAGTGCTCCAGCGTCCGGATGGTCTCCGCCAGCCGGGCGGCGCGCGCCCCGAACGGCTCCCAGGCGATGCCCGCCTCGTCGAACTCGGACTTCATGTGACCCGCGCCGAGCCCGAGCTCCAGGCGCCCGTCGGTGAGGATGTCGGCCGTGGCGACCTCCCGGGCCAGCAGCGCCGGATTCCAGAACCCGACGTTGAGCACCAGGGTGCCGACCCGCAGCCGGTCCGTGGCGGCCGCGGCCGCGATCAGCACCGGAAACGGTGCGGGCGCGCCGAGGTGATCCACCGCGAAGATCGTGTCATAGCCGGCGCGCTCCGCCAGCCGGCACCGGTCGGCGAAGGCGTCCCGGGTCTGCACCCCGAACACGTTGCACGAGAATCGGAAGGCGCGCATGGACGGATTCTTTCACGACCTTATTGACCGACCGGTCGGTCGATAGCTAGATTCCGGGTATGCGGACCCGCGACCCGGATGCCAAGCGCGACGCGCTCCTCGCGGCCGGCGTCTCGCTGGCCCACGAGCACGGACTCGGCCAGGTCAGTGTCAACCGCGTCGTCGCGACGGCCGGGGTGGCAAAGGGCACCTTCTTCCATCACTTCGGCGATCGCGCCGGCTTTCTGGTCGAGCTGCACCGCCGCTTCCACGACCGGCTGACCGCCGACATCGAGGCGGCGATCGGCGACCTGCGCCCGGGGCGCGACCGGCTGCTGCGGGCCGCGACGGCCTACCTCGACGGCTGCCGGCGGGACCGGGGCACCCGGGCGCTGCTCGTCGAGGCGCGGGCCGAGCCGGCCGTCCGTGCCGAGATCGTCCGGCGCAACGCGCAGTTCACCGCGCTGGCCGCCGCCGACTTCGTCGCGCTGCACCGGGACAACGCCGAGGCCGCCGCCCAACTGTGGGTGGTGATGGCGGCGGAGGTGGCCGTCGCCGAGTCGGCCCGCGACGCCGTCATCGCGCCGCTGCGCGACGCCCTGGCCGGTTACCTGCCCGGGCGGGGCCCCGCGTGAACCGCGGTGATGGCACGACCGAGCCGGTAACCGTGCGGACCTGCGCCGGGCCGGTCGTCGTGCATCGCACCGGCGCCGGACCGGCCGTCGTGCTGCTGCACGCCAACCCCGGAGACAGCCGGGACTTCGCGGCCGTCCTGCCCGCGCTCTCCGCGCAATTCACCGTGTACGGCGTGGACTGGCCCGGCTACGGCGCATCGCCCCCGCCGCAGCCGCCGTCCTCGGCGACCGCCATGGGCTACGCCGGCCTGGTCCCGCAACTCCTCGACGCGCTGGGCATCGAGCACGCCGCGTTCATCGGCAACAGCGTCGGCGGTTACTGCGCCGTCCGGTTCGCGCTGGACAGTCCCGGGCGGGTCCGGGCCCTGGTGCTGGTCAACAGCGGCGGATTCACCCGTCCGACGCCGCCGAGCCGGGCGTTCGTCCGCCTGAAGGGCACCGAGACGGTCACCCGGCTGCTCGCCGGGCGGCTCTCCCGGCTCTACCTGCGCCGCCGGAACCGGACCGTCGCCGAGATGCTGGCCCGCGACGCCGCGCGCCGCGACGACCCGGCGGCGATCGCCGTCGAGGCCGCCGTCTGGCGCAGCTTCAACGACCCGGCCCACGACCTGCGGGTGGAGGCCGGCGCCCTCACCGCGGCGACCCTGATCGCGTGGGGAACCGGCGACCCGCTCCTCGGCAAGGACGGTCGCCGGGCCCACCGCCTGCTCCCCCGGGCAACCTGGCACCCATTGCGGACCGGGCACGCACCGTACGCGGAGGCACCCGAGGAGTTCCTCCGCGTGACGATGCCGTTCCTGCGCCGGCATGCCTGAGCCTGCACGTAACCGAGAACACACCACCACCGGGCCCCCAGGTCGGAAAACCGCGCGAGTTCTGTCGTAGCCATCCGGCAGAGTGTCAGGGGTGACAACGCATACCGGTCCTGACCTCAAGGCCCCCGCCGCCGGTGCCGCCGGGCCCACCGCGGCCGCCGCCCCCGAGCTGCGCCGGTGGCTGCCCCAATACCTGATGCTCGCCGCGATCTGGGGCACCAGCTTCCTGTTCATCAAGGTCGGCGTCCGCGAGCTGCACCCGCTGTGGCTCACGTTCGGCCGGGTCGCCGCGGGCGTGCTGACCCTGCTGGTGGTGCTGGCGGTCACCCGGGACCGGCTGCCGAGGGACGCCCGGCTGTGGGGCCACCTGGCGGTGGTCGCGCTGCTCGGCGTGGTGCTGCCGTTCACCCTGTTCGGCTTCGGCGAGCAGCGCGTCTCCTCGGTGCTGGCGGGCATCTGGAACGCGGCCACCCCGCTGGTCGCGCTGCCGCTGGCGGTGCTGCTGTTCCGCACCGAGCGGATGACCGCGCGCCGGGCGGCCGGTCTCGGCATCGGGTTCGCCGGCGTGCTGGTGGTGCTCGGCGTCTGGCAGGGCGTCGGCGGTGCCCAGCTCACCGGGCAGCTCATGTGCTTCGGCGCGGCGATGTGCTACGCGGTCGCGATTCCCTACCAGAAGAAGTTCATCGCCGGTCGCGCCGGAAGCGGCGTCTCGATGGCCGCGGCCCAGTTGCTGGTCGCGCTGGCCATGCTGGCCGTGGCCGCGCCGCTGCTGGCCGGGCCGCCGCCGGACCCGACCGGGCTCTCCGCCAACGTGCTGCTCTGCGTGCTGGCCCTCGGCGCCCTCGGCACCGGCATCGCGTTCGTGCTCAACTTCCAGGTGATCCGGGTGGCCGGCGCCAGCACGTCGACGTCGGTGACCTACCTGATGCCGGTGGTCGCCACCCTGGTCGGCGTGCTCGTCCTGCACGAACACCTGCACTGGAACCAGCCGGTCGGCGCCCTGGTGGTGCTGTCCGGCGTCGCGGTCTCACAGGGCCTGCGGCTCCGCCGCCGCACCACCTGAGCCGGCGGCCGTCGCCCGGAAAAGCCGCGGACGGCCGGGCGGTGCGGCCGGAAACCGGCCGACCGGCCTGACGACGCCGGCCGCCCACCAGACACTCCACGCCATCCGCCCTGAACGGACCCGTCGGTGACGGCCCCGGGACAGCGCGTCCAAATTCGTCCGAAGTTCCCCCGCCCCGGACATCGACGCCAGACGCTGGGACCGACCACAAGCAAGCCCATCACCACAGAAAGGTCCGTGGCAACGATGCGAATCTTCACAAGACGTCGAGTGCTCCGAACGCCGAACGCGATCGCGGCGGTCGCTTCGATCTCGGCCTCGGCCACTGCCGCCCGCGCCGGCACCTTCGCCGTCAGGTCCAGCGCGACGTCGCGCCGATCCTGGATGAGGATCAGGGCGCTGGTCGTCGCGATCGTCGCCCTGACCGCGGTGATCGCGGTCGCTCCGCAGGCGGCCTCCGCCGCCGGCGACGGGTCCATGACGATCTCGAACGCCTACACCGACGGCGCCCACTGCCTCAACTATGACGACGGAGTCGTTTACCTCGACGAGTGCAGCGTCAACGGATCGACGAGGTGGTTCTTCGCCCCCAACCCGGACAGCATCGTGAACAACTACCGGCTGATCCCCCGCGGCGTCGGCGTGAACAACTTCTGCCTCACGCAGCCGGACAAGTCCAACGCCCATGTCATGGTCAGCTGGTGCAACGGCGCGCAGAACCAGTCGTGGACCATTTCCTACAACGGCCCAGCCAACAGGATCACCAACGACAACAGCGGAAAGTGCCTCGACGCGTCGTACGACAGCGCGGGCACGGTGACCGCCTGGACCTGCTACAACCCGCTCACCCGCAACCAACAGTGGTTCAACGCCTAGCTTGAGCTCGCACCTCCGGCCGGAAGGCACATTCCCGCGGCGGGAACGCACGAAACGACCACGGCCGGCGCTGCTCTTGCGTGAACCCAGGCCCCGGGCGGCGGTTCCTCGCCGCGCAACAGACCGGCGGAGTCGCCGCGGCCAAGGACCGCGGCGACTTCGCCGATGCCCGACCCGAGCTGGCCGCTACCCCAACCGGACGAGATCGCCGGCGTCACGCCGCCACCACCCCGCACGCGAGCACGCCGGGTCACGGCCCGGTCAGCCACACCTGATCCTCAACCTGCACGGCCCACCGGGCACCCTCGAACAACCGCGCATTTGCCGCCAGCTCGAAGAAGCCGTGACCCTCACGCGCCCGTCTCCCCGAGTCGCTGGCACCCCGCCGCACCGACTGCGCCGCAGCCCGCCTGGCGGTCATGACCGCCCTGCTGCGCGCGAAATACACCCAGCACACCCGGATCGCAGAGAGGCTGCGCGCCAGCGGCGACGCCCGCATCGTCTACGTCGATTTCGAATCTGCCTACTGGTCCGCCAACGGCGCACAAGGCAACAACTGGATCGGACGGCTCCTGGAAGTGATCCGCTCCGAACTCGCCGCCACCGACGCCAGGGTTCCCCTTGCGACGATTCACGACATCGGCCTGCCGGCTTCGCCCGGAACACAAGGGCCGACAGGCGAAGGTGGAGCTCCCGTGGCCTCCGGTTCCGTCTGAGCGCACCGGGGTTCGCCGGAGCTCGCGGGACTCGGCTACCGGGCGATGACCCGCACGTCATCGCGCTGCGGCGCCGAATGCCGGCCGGTGCGGTCCCGGCCCGATCCCGGCCTTCCCACACGGCTTCGTCGCCGCTCAGATCGCCTGGACTCCCCCGCCCGGGTCCGGCCTCACGATCGCCGCGCGGATGGCGGCGCCCAGCGTCGCGATCTCGCCGGGAGTCTGCGGGATGACGCCGTGCTCCGCCATGACCGCGTGGAACTGCTGCCGGTCGTAGGGGACGCCGGGCGGCAGCGGGGCGACGTGCCAGTGGACGTGCGCGTTGCCCTGCATGCTGCCCAGCGACAGCAGGTAGGTCCGCTCCGTGGCAACGACATCGTTGATGGCCAGCGCGACCGCGTGCACGACGGCCTGAAGCGCCAGGTATTCGGCCGTGCCGAGGTCGCGGACGACGTCGGTGACGTGCCGCCGGGGAGCCACGAGCGCATAGCCCCGCAGCGTGGGATGGCGACTCAGGAAGGCGAGGTGTGTGCCGTCGTCGTAGAGCACCTCATGCTCGGCGCCGGGGTCGCCGCGGATCAGTCCGCAGATGAAGCAGCCGCCGGACCGGACCCGCCGCTCGTAGGCGGCCAGATCCATGGGAACGCGGCTCAGGTCAGGAACCACTGGACCTCCGGGGCGGCCGGGTCCGCGCCGAAGAGCAGCCGGTCCGGCTTGGCGGCGGCGAAGACGAGGGTGCGCTGCTCGGCGGCGTCGGTGAAGCCCGTCGAGCAGGCCGGGATCGGCTCCGCCACCGTGCCGTCGAAGACCTTCAGGTGGAATTCGTTCAGCGGCAGCGCCACCGAGCCGGACACCGACTCCACGAGCAGGTCGACCGTCGCCAGCGGCCCCTCGGCGCATGCCGCGGTGCCGACGCTGACCCGGCTCGCGGTCACCCGCAACTCGGCCTCCGCCGTCGTCAGCACGACGGGTGCGCCCACGGTCTTGTTCAACGCGCTCGGATCATTCGCGGACAGGCCGCCGTTGCCCATCAGCATCGTCCAGGTCCGTGCCAGCTCGGCGTCGCGCTCCGCCTGGCCGTCACCGGCACTCCCGGGCCCCGCGGCGGCCGACTCGGACGCCGCGAAGGGCGTCGCGGGATTCTCGTCCCGCAGCATGTGGCCCACCCTGATCGCGAGCAGGACGATAACCCCCAAGCCGAACACGATGCGGCACACCTGCCCGACACTCAGTGATTCCCGTTCCCCGTCCACCACGCGCCTCCAGGACCATCAATACGACACCGGCGGCATGCTACGGCACGGCGCCGTCCCGGACCCTCCCATTCTTTCGCCGTGGTCCGGCGCCATATTTCAACCTGGCCTTTCGCGTACGCCGGGTAAACCAATGCGGTATCCCTAATACCGTCCTGGGTTGACGAAAAGGGCGGACTCCGCCGATGGCATCGACTCGTCCGATTCGATTCGAGACCCATGGTCGATCGAGGCCACAATGTGTGCCCGTCGAACAAGAAGGGCGTCGGCATCTACACCACACCACCACCTTCCACTGCATCAAGCGCCAAGGCCACGGCACGAACGTCCGGGACGTCCGGCTCTTTCTGTGCAAGGTCGGCGTGGTCACCAGTTGCGTGCCGATCAGCTGAGCCGCTCGCGCACGCCGGGCTCGGCCGCCGGATGACGTGACTGCGGTGGGTGGCCGCGACCGCCCACCGCCACGACCGAGGTCACCGGCCGTCGCCGACGCGCAAGCGGGTACGGAACGCTGCGACCTGGGAAAACGTGGACATACTCCGCCGCGTTCGGTCCCGCAAGTGAGCGACGGGCGAACAGACGAATAGCGCAGACGACTACCGCCCGGTAACACCCGTGGGTAACGTGACCGTAGCGTGGCCCCGGCTGAGATGAGGAGCTGAGCATCTCTCGCGGGGTGTGCCAGCCGTCCTCAGGCCAAGGGGGTAAGCCGTGAGCAAGCCGGCCGATGTCTCAGAGAAGCAGGCGCGACAGGTGGCCGAGGCCGCCCGCCAGACCGAATGGCGAAAGCCGAGCTTCGGCAAGGAACTGTTCCTCGGGCGGTTCCGCCTCGATCTGATCAATCCATGGCCCACCGCCGAACCCTCTCCCGAGGCGGACGACTTCCTCGCGAAGCTGGAGGCATACGTCCGGTCGGACGTGGACGGTGCGCGCATCGAGCGGGAGGCCCGGATCCCCGACGAGGTCTTCCACGGCCTGGCCCGGCTCGGGGCATTCGGCATGAAGATCGACAAGGAGTACGGCGGCCTCGGGCTCTCCAACCTCCAGTACTGCAAGGCGCTCACGCTCATCGGCTCGGTGAACCCGGCCGTGGGCGCGCTCCTGTCGGCACACCAGTCGATCGGCGTGCCGCAGCCGCTCAAGCTCTTCGGCACCGCCGAGCAGAAGAGGGCGTTCCTGCCCCGGCTCGCGGCGGGCGAGGTGTCCGCGTTCCTGCTCACCGAGCCGGACGTCGGTTCCGACCCGGCGCGCCTCGGCACCGTCGCCGAACCCGTCGACGGGGGCTACCGGCTCAATGGGGTGAAGCTGTGGGCCACCAACGGCACGATGGCGACCCTGCTGGTCGTGATGGCCCGGGTGCCCGAGCGGGGCATCACCGCCTTCGTGGTGGAGGGCGACGCGCCGGGCATCACGGTGGAGCGGCGTAATGAGTTCCTCGGCCTGCGCGGGCTGGAAAACAGCGTGACCCGGTTCCACGACGTGTTCGTGCCGCAGGAGAACGTCATCGGCGGGCTCGGCAAGGGCCTCAAGGTCGCGCTGACCACGCTCAACACCGGCCGGCTGTCGCTGCCGGCGCTCTGCATGGGCGCGGTCAAGTGGTCGCTCAACATCGCACGGGAGTGGTCGGCGGAGCGGGTGCAGTGGGGTCGCCAGGTCGGCCGGCACGAGGCGGTGGCCAAGAAGCTCTCGTTCATCGCCGCCACCGCGTACGCGATGGAATCCATGTTGGATCTCTGCTGCACGATCGCCGACGACGACCGCAACGACATCCGCATCGAGGCCGCCCTGATCAAGCTCTTCGCCAGCGAGATGTCCTGGCAGGTCGCCGACGAGCTGATCCAGGTCCGCGGCGGCCGGGGCTACGAGACGGCCGAATCGCAGGCCGCCCGCGGCGAGCGCGCGATCGAGGCCGAGCAGATCCTGCGCGACCTGCGGATCAATCGCATCTTCGAGGGCTCCACGGAGATCATGCACCTGCTCATCGCCCGGGAGGCGGTCGACGCGCACCTGTCCGTCGCGGGCGACATCATCGACCCGGACGCGGGCGCCGGCCGCAAGGTGCAGGCCGGGGCGCGGGCCGGCGCCTTCTACGCGCGGTGGCTGCCGACCCTGACCGTCGGGCGTGGCCAGCTGCCGGCGGGCTACGGCGACTTCGGCCCCCTCGCCGCACACCTGAGGTACGCGGAGCGGACCTCGCGCAAGCTCGCCCGGTCGGTCTTCTACGGGATGTCGCGCTGGCAGGGCAAGCTGGAGCGCAAGCACGGCTTCCTCGGCCGCATCGTCGACATCGGCGCCGAGCTGTTCGCGATGTCAGCGGTGTGCGTGCGCGCCCAGGCCGAGCGGCAGAGCCGGCCCGAGGGCGTTGAGCTTGCCGATCTCTTCTGCCGGCAGGCGCGGCTGCGGGCGGAGACGCTCTTCGCCGCGCTCTGGGACAACACCGACTCGACCGACGTGGTGGCCGCACGCCGGGTGCTGGACGGCCGCTACGACTTCCTGGAGCAGGGCATCGTCCTGCCGCCGAACGACGGCGCCTGGGTGGCCGCCTGGCAACCGGGCGCGGGCACGGCCGACGACGTCCGCCGGCGGATCCCGCCGTCCTGACCCGGGGGGTTAACCCCACCCCGTTTGCGGGGGATCACCGGCTGGAGACGCATAGAAGAACTTCATACCGTCAAGGCACCTGATTCGCCTGAATCGATGTGGAGGAGCCTGACATGCGAAAACACCTGGGCCGGAGCGCCCTGGCCGCCGCGCTGGCGGCGACCCTGGTGGCCGGCGCCGCGCTGCCGGCCGCCGCCGGGGCACGCCGCGACGACCGGCTGCAAGTCGCGGTCGACGACCTGCACGGGCTCGGCATCACCGGAGTCCACGGGATCACCCGGGTCGACGGGGCGGTCACCCGGGCGCGGGCCGGCGTCGGCGACCTCGAGCGGGGAACGCCGGTGCCGCTCGACGGCCACTTCCGGATGGGCAGCAACACCAAGACGTTCGTGTCGGTCGTCGTCCTGCAACTCGTCGGCGAGGGCAGGCTGTCGCTGGACGACACCGTCGAGCGGTGGCTGCCGGGGGTCGTCGCGGGCAACGGCAACGACGGTCGCCGGATCACGGTACGCCAGCTGCTGCAGCACACCAGCGGCATCTACAACTACACCCGTGACATCGCGGCCCTCGGCACCCCCGAGGGCTATCTGGCGCACCGGTTCGACCACTACGACGCCCGGGACATCGTCGCGCTGGCGATGAAGCACGAGCCCGGCTTCGCGCCGGGGACACAGTGGGACTACTCCAACACCAACTACATCCTCGCCGGAATGATCATCGAGCGGGTGACCGGCCGGACCTGGGCGACCGAGGTACGCGCCCGCATCCTCCGGCCGCTCGGGCTGCGCGGGACGTCGGCGCCGGGCGACCGGCCGTCCGTGCCGCGGCCGTACGCCAAGGGCTACCAGCAGTGGGAGCCCGGCGGCGCCCTGATCGACACCACGCTGTTCAACCCGACCGTCGCCGACGCCGCCGGCAGTCTCGTCACGACGCCGACCGACCTGGCGCGGTTCTGGCAGGCGCTGCAGCGGGGCCGGCTGTTGAAGCCGGGTCAGATGGCGCAGCTGCACGAGACGGTGCTCGCCGACACGTTCCAGGACTACATCCCGGGCGCGCGGTACGGCCTCGGCATCATGTTCATCCCGAACCGGTGTGGCGGCTACTGGTCGCACGGCGGTGACGTGCCGGGCGTGAGCACCGCCAACGGGGTGAGCCCGGACGGCGACCGCGTGGCGGTGCTGGCGCTGTCCACGCAGCTCGCCGACGCGGACGCGGCCGACGCGGTGTCCCGGCGCACCTTCCGGCTCATGGACGACGTGATCTGCGACTGACCGGGAGCCGGCCACCACCGCAGACACCTGGGTGGTTTCGCCTATAATGCCCGATACGCCCAACATGGCGTACCAGGGAGGAATCCATGCAGCCCAATTCCGGGTACCGGGTCGGCAACGTCTATGGCGGCTCCACCGTCCAGGTCGGCCAGGGCCACAAGATCAATAACAAGCGAACCTCGTTCCGGATCCGGATCGGGAGGTTCGATCTCGGGTTGGGCGGACTGGCCTCCATCGGAGCGGTCCTGCTGGTCGGCGGCGGCGGCACCGCCGCCGCCGTCAGCCAGGCGGGCAGGCCGAGCGCGGCGGTGCGGAACGCGGCCGGAACCTGGCAGCTGCCGGCACCGAAGAGGATCGGCTCCACAACGGTCAGGTCCCTGACCCTGAACATCACTCCGGGAGCGGTGTACCAGGCGACCGTGCAATCGAAGTCCGGTGACGACTCGCTGACCATGCCCTGCTCGGGCGAGGTCACCGCCCGCGGCGACTCGCTGGTCTTCAAGCCGTTCGACCAGGCGACGGGCGACGGACCCCACTGCAACACGTTCACCGCCGCGGTCACCGGCGAGACGATGACCGTCGGCTACGGGGAGGCGTCACTCGACCTGCGCCGCTCCTAGCGTCGGCAGATCCAGGCGGTAGAGCACGCTGCGATGGGTGGGCCGGTAGCCGAGCGACTCGTTGGTCCGGCGCATCGCCGCGTTGCTGTCCGCGGTGTCCGCGAGCAGCCCGGATAGCCGGGGGAAGCGGGCGCGGGCCCGGCTGATCGTGTCGGCCTTCATCCACCGGGCCAGGCCGTGGCCGCGGTGCTCGGGCAGCACGCCCGTGCCGTAGTGCTGGCCGTCGCCGGTGCCGTCGCCCGGCACCACCAGCTCGGTGAAGCCGACGATCTCGCCGTCCGCGGCCACCGCCGCCACGGTGAACAGCGTCTCGCCGCGCTTCGCGACCGCGTCGGCGATCGCGTGCAGTCGCTCGACGTTCCAGGGCTGCGGTGCGTAGCCCGCGTCGTCCATCGGCATGTCGTCCATCGCCCGCCGGGACCGGGCGAACGTCTCCGCCAGCTCGTCCGGCACGGTTCCCTCCCACTGGACCAGCCGGTAGCCGGGCACCGGATCGGCCGCCGGCTCCGCGCCGGCCAGCTCCAATCGGGTGTACGTGAGTGCCAGCACCCGCCGCAGCCCGCGCGCCGCGCAGAACCGGTCCCCCGCCGAGTCCTCCGCGACCGCATCGGTGAGCACGCCGCGCAGCCCCAGCTCGCCCGCGGCGCCGGTGACCGTCTCGAGCAGCCGGGTGCCGACACCCGCGCGCCGTTCGGCGGGATGCACGTGCAGCTCCACCTCGCCCGAGTCGCCGACCGCGGGCACCCGCAGGAAGGCCGTGCCGAGCGGCCGCCCGTCGGCGCCGGCCGCGAGCCAGGCCAGCCGGTAGCTCGACGCCCCGCGGTTCGGGTCGGTCAGTGGCGTGATGCGCATGGTCATCCGGCCATTCTTCCGGAGCGGACCACCCACCGCGGGCGGCAACCCACGCCTAACCGACCAGCGAACCGGTCATTCCCTTCGGGTCGGCGGCGACGCAGGTGACCGTCCGGCTGAGAAACCACGACGTCTCCGTCGGGCCCAGGTAGCGCAGCTCCGGGGATTCGTTTCCGGCGGTCAGGTACGGCTTTAACGACCGGGTGCAGCGTTTCTCGATCTCCGCCACGAGCTCGGTGTCGCCGGGATACGGCCCGTCGGGAAACGTGAAGACGGTGAAGACCTCGGCGGTGTGCGGATCGCCGCACGGCACCACGACCGGATTCCCCGCGTCGACGCTGCGGATGCAGTCACCCGGAGCCAGGGCGGGCCCCTGCAGGGCCCGGTTGACGGCGGGGTCCGCCGGGCCGGGATCCACCGTGTCGGCATCCGGCAGCACGAGGATGACGACGCAGGCCAACGTCGTGCAGGCCGAGAGGACCAGGCCGGCGATGGCCAGCCCGCGCCCCCGCTCCTCGCTCCAGAAGATCTGGCGGAGCGCGACGATGGCGAGGATCGCGCTCAGCGGGCCTCCACCCAGGACGGCGAGGGCCAGCGACGCGACGGCCAGCCGGTTGGTGGCGGCCGGCGGCGCGGCGGCGTAGGCGCCCGAGGCGCCCCACTCCGGGTATCCGCCGGGCCCGGCCGGAGCCGGCGGCATCGAGCCGTCGAGCGACTTTGGATCTTGGTCCTGCATGCCGCGAAGAGTACAGCCGTTACGAACCGCTGATCGACCAGTGCCACGGCTCGGACGGCAGGTTCACGTACCCGTACTTGTGGGCGTGGGTGGACAGCCACCTGAACGCGGCGCTGTCGGCGGCGATCGTGCGGCCGCCGGAGGTGATGTCGACGGCCAGGCCGAGTTCGTGCAGCGACCGGCCGGGAATCGCCGTCGGCACCCGGCACGACGACGCGGGCGCCGTGTAGACGTCGGGGCAGCCGTTGATCTTCCGCAGCTCGATCTGCCGCTTCCTGGTCCGGAATCCGCCGCCGGACAGGGCGATCCCGTCGGACTTCGCGTCGGCGAGCATCCGGCGGAACGCGAACGCGACGCTTCGGTGCACGGTGATGCCGTTGACGGTGGTGGTGTCGGCGGCGGCGAACCGGGCACGGACGTCGGTGACGACGTCACGGCTGGTCGCGGCGGCCTGGGCGGCCAGCTCGGCGGACTTGTCGAGCGCGATGAGTTTCCGCTGGTTCGCCTGCACCGCCGTCTGCGAGGTCTGCCAATCGGCGACGGCCTTGTCCACCTCGACGGTCGCGGTCGCGGCGGCGGTCTGCGCCGCCTTCAGCGCCGCCGCGGCTTCGCGCGCCTGGCCCCGGCGGATGCCCGCCGTCTTCGCCGCGGCGGTGACGGCCATGTTCGCCTCCGTCACCGCGGCGCCGCTGCGCGGCCGCTGCTGCCCGGCCACGGTCAGCCGGTACCTCGCGCTGAGCAGGGCCTCCCTGGCCATCGCATACCGGGTACGGGTGCCGGCGTCGGCGGTGACGGCGTTCGTCATCGCCGTCTGCGCGGCGACGTGCGCGGCCTTGCGCGTGGTGACACGGCCGGCCCGGGCCTTGAGGGTGACCCGCTGGGAGGCGAGCCGGGTGCGAAGCTGAACGTACGCCGGGGTCGGGGTGAGGCTGTGGTACATCAGCGACGACCATCGGCTCGCCGCGGTCGGGACCTGGGCCGACGCCGAACCGGGCAGGCCGGCGACCGCCAGGCAGGTCATGAGGACCGCGGTGATCGCCACGGCGGAGTATCGCCGGGATCGGGCGCGGGTCTGCTGATCGGGTCGAGATTCCGGTCGTATCGCCATCGGGCGGTCGCTCCTCGTCCTGAAACGGTCAGGTCGAGGCAGCAGGCAATCACCGGAAGGTCAGTGCCGACGCGGGTCCACCCGGGCGCGTGCGCCGCCGGGAGGATCGTTGAGCCCCGAGGTTGTCCAGACGAGTCTCTGGCCCGGGGGTTGCCGCCCCGGTGCAGCGCCGGAGCGGGCGGGTTGCCGAGGGACGGGCGCGGCCGGCATCGGCCCCGCCCGCCCGGCCGTCAGTCGCTGTTCAGGTCGCGGCGGATCGCGAAGAGCGCGCCGACGATCACCGCCAGGGTCCAGCCCAGCAGGATCAGCAGTCTCCGGACGTCGCCGTTGGCCGCGTCCAGGTACGCCGAGAACGGCAGCGGTTCCTGCATCTTGCCGTACATGGCCTCGACGAAGAGGATCCAGGCCGCGAAGCCGACGAACAGGAAGGTGGCGCTGCGCACGATCGCCGCGGCGGCGGCGCCGAGCACCGCCATCAGCGGGGCGACCAGCAGGGTGATCAGATACCGCTTCGGGTCGCCCTGAATGAGCACGACGGCGCCGCTCGCGGCGGTGAACCCCACGCTCACGATCACTGCGGTGGCGAGCTGCCCGAGCAGCACCAGGATCCGCCGGGGCCGGGCCAGATACAGCTGCACGGCCGTGCGGTGCTGGTGGTGCTGGGAGACGCCGGTGACACCGAACCCGAACGCGGCGACCCCCGCCAGCAGCGCCCACATGTCGGCGCTGACCAGGCTGAGCAGGATGCCGAAGGCGCCGAAGACCGCGACCGACATGGCGCTGGACCGGACCGTCGACAGGCGGTACAGCTCGCTGCGCACCACGGCGATCATCGGATCACCTCTTCGATCGCGGCGGCCTCGTCGATCACGGCGGCTTCCTCTTTCGGTACGGCGGCCTCGTCGGTCTCGGCAGCCTCGTCGGTCGCGACGGCCTCGGCAGCGACGGCCTCCTCGGCGGCGGTGGGCGCCGAGGCGCTCACCAGGTCGAGGAAGATCTGTTCGAGACTCAGGGAGTTCGTGGCCAGCTCGTAGATCGGCACCTGGGCCTCGAAGGCGATCTCACCGGCATCCTGCTGTGTCAGCCCGATCACGTCGAGGGAGTCCCCGTCGATGCCGACGTGGGCACCGGCCTCCTCGAACGCGCGCGCCAGGCGTTCCGGATCGCGGCCGCGGATCCGCAGCCGCGACGACGCCGAGCCGTACAGCTCGTCCAGCGGCGCCACGTGCCGCACGGTGCCCTGCGAGATGATGACGACGTCGTCGATGAGCTGGGCCAGCTCCGCCAGCAGATGGCTGGAGATCAGCACCGTGCCGCCGTTGCGGGCGTGCTCGCGCAGCAGCTCGCGCAGCCAGGCGATGCCCTCGGGATCCAGCCCGTTCGCCGGCTCGTCGAGGATCAGCACCGCCGGATCACCCAGCAGCGCGGTCGCCACGGCGAGCCGCTGGCGCATGCCGAGCGAATACTCCCCGCACCGCTGCTCGGCGGCGTCCTCGAGCCCCACCTGCTCCAGCAGCGGGTCGACCCGGGCCCGGTCGGCGCCGGTGAGCAGCGCCTGGGTGATCAGGTGCGCCCGCCCGCTCTGCCCCGGCTGGCAGATGCCCTGCTCCAGCACGGCACCGACCTGCCGGGCCGGATGGCTCAGCTCCCGGTACCGCCGTTTGTTGATCAGCGCCAGGCCGGACGTCGGCCGGGTCAGGCCGAGCAGCATCCGCAGCGTCGTGGTCTTGCCGGAGCCGTTGAGACCGAGGAATCCGGTCACGCGCCCGGGCACGGCTGAGAAGGTCACGCCGTCGACAGCGCGGACCCGTCCATAGGACTTCGTCAGTTCGATCAATTCGATCATCGCGGGCCATCATTGCAGCCGCTGTCACGCCGCTCAATGAGTGAGGTTCAGCGGGACCACGAAACCGGTGGAGCCGGTGGAGCCGCCGACGGCGTACACGTCGCGGCCGTCCGGGCTGGTCGTGACGTAGTTGACCAGGGACAACCCGAGACCGGCGGCGCAGCCGCCGGTGCCGCTCAGCTGGAGGCATCCGGCGGTCCCGGTCAGCTGGGTGAGCTCCCCGGTGGTGTTGTCGTGCCGGAACGCCAGGACCCCGTTGTAGGCGGAGGCGGAAAGGAACGCGAACAGCCCGTCCGCGCTGAACGTCATCGCGGTCGGCCCGTCGAGCCAGACGGCGGCGGTGCAGCCGGTGATCACGGTGCCACCCGACCGGTACGCGCAGCCGTTCGCGCCGGCGACCTGGGTGAGCACGCCGGTGCCGGTGTTGCGGGTGAACACGGCCAGGGTGTCACCGGTCGTCGCCATCGCGTACACGGTGCGGCCGTCGGGGGCGATCGCCACGTTCTTCACGCTCGTGAGGCCCTTGACCGGGGTGCAGCCGGTGATGGCGGTGGCGCCGCTGTCGTACACGCAGGCGTTCGGGGTTCCCGGCTGGGTGAGCAAGCCGGTGGCGGCGTTGCGCTGGAACACCGCGACGGCCTTGCTGGTCGTCGACGCCACGTAGAGGCTGCTGCCGTCGGGAGACAGGCGCAGGTACGCGGCCTTGTCCAGCCCCTTGCCGGTCGCACAGCCGCCCACCGTGGTGTTCGTGATGCAGCCGGCCGTGCCGGCGAGCTGGGTCAGCACGCCCGTGGCGTCGTCGCGGGCGAAGACCGTCACCGAGTCGGACAGGCTGGAGGCCACGTAGACGAACTTCCCGTCCGGGCTCACCACCACGCCGCCGGCGCCGCTGAGGAGCCGGCCCGAGGTGCAACCGGCGGGTGCCGTCGCGGTGCTGTGGTAGACGCACCTGTTCGGGGCGGCCAGCGCGGTCAGGATGCCGGTGCCCGGGTCACGGCTGAGCGCCGTGATCGTCGAGCCGGTGGTGGCCGCGGCGTACACGTGCCTGCCGTCCGGGCTGACGGCGAGGTCCTGGACGCCGCTGAGCGCGCCGGTCACGGCGGTGCAGCCGGCGAGGGTGCCGTTGCTGACGCAGCCGTCCGGGCCGGCCAGCTGGGTGAGTGCGCCGGTCGTGGCGTTGCGGGAGAACTCCGCCACGCCACTTCTGGCGGCGGCCGTGGTGTTGGCGGTGCCGACGTAGACGTGTTTCCCGTCCGGGCTGACCACGACGCTGCGGCCCGCGATGAGGCCGGTCACCGACGTGCAGCCGCCCGTGCCGCCGTCGCTGAGGCACGGCGCCGTCTGGGTCAGGCCGAAGGTGGCGCGCGCCTGGAACGACGAACCGGCGTTCCAGGTCGTGGCCGAGAAGGCCGCGAGGCTGGAGGGCAGCAGGCCCAGCCCGACCAGGCCCAGCATCGTGAGCAGCGCCAGCCCGGCCCGCAGGCCACGGGCCGCGCCGCGCCGGTGCCGCCGCGCCGAATGCCTGCCTCGGCGGGCCTGCGGTGTGCCGCCAGCCATCACGATCCTCCCTCCGGATCTACGTCGGCAGGAGTGCGCCGGACCTGAACGTTCTCGATCCCGGTCAGGCGGCGTGCCTGCCCCGCGCCGCGGGCCTGCTCGGCGCGGCCGGCAGCCGCAGCGCCAGCGCCAGCACGGCGAGCACCACGGCGCCCTGCGCCACGAACATCGTCGGGTGCCCCTCGCGCAGCAGCTGCGTGGCGAGGCCGATCCGGGGCACCAGCAGCCGGGCGATACCGCGCACCTGCCCGGGCGCCGTGCGGAAGGCGTCGTCGCTGCCGTTGGCGTCGCCGCGCGTGACCAGCAGGCCCCGCTCGTCGAACCCGACGACGCGGTGGGTGACCGTCTCGCCCGGGTGCAGCGGGTCCGGCACGGTGACCACCTGTCCGACCGCCGGCCGCCAGTCCGGCGCCGGCGGGGAGCTGACCACGATGTCGCCGCGGTGCACCCGCGGGCTCATCGAGCCGCTCACGATCACCGACGAGCTCCAGCCCCAGGCCAGCGGCAGGATCGTCCAGGCGATGACCGCCGCGCCGGCCGCCAGCAGGCCGATCGCCACCAGCCGCAGCACCGGCACCGACCAGCGCAGCGAGAGCCGGGGCCGCGCCGCGTGCGCCGGCCGGCCCTCGGCCGGGGCGGCCGGGGGCGGGCGCGTCACCTGCCAGGGCGGCAGCGGCATGGTGGTCACGGTCAGCTCGCCGCCTGCCAGTTGAACGTGGCGCCCGCGTTGGCGCCCTGCGCGGCGTCCGGGGTGCCGGCGTTGACGGTGTAGCTGATCCGGTAGGTCTTGACGTCGCCCGGGCCGGCCGGCGCGAACGAGCCCACGCCCGACGCGAAGCCGGTCCTGGTGGTGCCGAACGAGGCCAGGGTGCCGGTGAAGTCGGTGCCGGACGGCGTGAAGCCGGCGCAGCCGCCGAAGTCGCCGCCGGCGCCCTCCTCGATCACGAGGTCGAGGTACGGGGCCAGCGCGCCGGTCACGGCCGTGCTGTACAGCTTGACGGTGCCGGACAGGCTGCCGTTGTAGGTCAGCTTGATGCACTTCTCGCCGACCGAGCCGGGCCGCAGGTTGGTCGCGGCGAACATCGCCGTGGCGCTGTCGTCGTCGACGAGCGAGACCGTACCGGCGGTCCAGGAGTCCGCCGCGTTGGTGGTCGACGCGGTGAACGCAGCGTTCGACGCCTGCCACATCACACCGGAGCTGAGCGCGATTCCACCGACCACCGTCGCGGCCGCGGTCACCAGGCCCATTGCGCCAACTGGCATCAGAACGTCCTTCCGTCGACCGGAGCTCTGAGTGCCAACCGGTGCTTCATGGAAAGATGTCGGCAGCGCAGGTCAACGCAGCCTCAACCGGCCTTCAAGGAAGGGGCAAGCTCCGGCCGGCCGGGTCAGCTCTGATCATGGGCGCAGTCGTACCCGTAGTCACCGCCGGTGTCCGCGACGTGGATGCCCTCGGGCAGCCGCACCGGCGGCGGTCCCGCCGGCTGCTGCTGGGCGCCGCCGTCGGCGTCGTGCGCCTCGTCGTACTCGTAGTCGTCACCATCGGGCTGGGTGACGGCCGTGTCCTCCGCCATGGTGAACCTCCGCGGGCTCGGTCTGCGATTCCCTTCATGCTGCCCATCCGGCGCCGCCGGCGCCAGCGATTCGGGCGGAACCCTCCGCGCCTCAGAACCCCAGCAGGCCGAGCCGGAACGCGGCGTCGCGGGCGAGCAGGAAGCCGACGACGCCGACGATCCACGACAGCGCGTTGCTGCCGGCCAGCCAGTCACCGACCTTCCTCAGCGGCGGCTCGGCCCGGTCCCCGGCGGCCAGCCGCACCGCCAGCAGCAGCAGCAGCGCGGGAAGGATCATCAGCAGGCAGTAGCCGGCCATGATCAGCGCGATCTGCGCCGCGGCCAGCCCGGAGCCGGTCAGCAGCCCGATCGCGGCGAGGTACGGCAGCATGGTCGTCAGCTCGGCCGCGGCGGCCGCCGGCGCCAGCCCGGCGAGCCCGGCGACCCCGCCGCCGGCGAGTGCCCGTTCGGGCATGCGGATCAGGCGGCCGCCCTTTCTCCCGCGGTCCAGCCGGAAGCTCCAGAAGAACAGCGCGACGCCGAGGACGAGCTGAGCCCACCTCACCGGGCCGGTGTCGAGCAGGCCGCCGCCGGTGAGCTGAGCCGGCCGTGACCGACCCGCAGATCCGTGTCGTGGTCGCCGACGATCACGCCGCCATCCGGGCCGGGATGCGGCTCATGCTCCAGCAGGCGCCCGACATCGCCGTGGTGGGCGAGGCCGCGGACGGCGCGGTCGCGGTCCGCCAGGCGACGGCGCTGCGCCCGGACGTCGTGCTGATGGACATCCGGATGCCCGGCACCGACGGCATCAGCGCCACCCGCGCGATCACCTCGGCCCGGCTGGCCGACGTCCTGATCCTCACCACCTTCGACCTCGACGACTACCTGTTCGGCGCGCTCCGCGCCGGCGCCGCCGGCTTCCTGCTCAAGTCGGTCGAGCCCGCGTCGCTGATCGACGCCGTACGCCGGGTCGCGGCCGGCGACGGCTTCCTTGCGCCCGAGGTGACCCGCCGGCTCCTCACCGCGTTCGCCGGCGCCGGGCCGGCACCGGCGCCACCGCCGGGGCGTACGTTCGACAGCCTCACCGACCGGGAGCGCGACGTGCTCGCCGCGCTGGGCCGCGGCCTGTCCAACGCCGGGCTCGCCGCGGCCCTCGCCATCAGCGAGGCCACCGCGAAGACGCACGTCTCCCGGGTCCTCGCCAAGCTCGGCTGCACGTCCCGGGTCCAGGCCGCCATCCTCGCCAAGGAGGCCGGCCTCTCCTGAGGAGCGCCGGCACCATGCACACCCCACGGAACGCCCCTGAGCTGTTATGGTCTCGGGCCGAGCCGGATTGATGATCTTCGGCTCGTCCGTTGGTCAGCACCCCATTAGCGAGGCATTCGTGAGCATCGACATCGCGGCCGGATTGATCCCGAACGGCGCCGGCGTCCCCGCGGTCTGCAGCCGGCACGGCGAGCCGGCCGTCCTGCGCAAGCGGGTCAAGTTCCAGTCCAAGCCGCCGGGCTGGGCCTATGCGCTGCTGATCGCCGGCGCCCTGCCGTTCCTCATCGTGGTCCTGGTCATGCGCAAGGAGGTGCAGGCGGAGGCCTGGCCGTTCTGCGCACAGTGCCAGCAGATGCACAAGACGCGGACGCTGCTCGGGCTCGCGCTATTCCTCCCGCTGGTCCTGATCTTCGTGCTCGCGTTCGCGAACCCGGACGGTGGCGGCGGCCCGGCGCTGGTCGTGCTGATGTTCGCGACGATCTTCGGCAGCATCGGCGGAATCGTTGCGCTGGCCCGCGGCGGCTACCGGATGCTGTCGCAGGGCTTCGTCGCCCGCGACGGCAACTCGGTCGGCTTCGCCAAGGCACACCCCGCCTTCGCCGCCGAGGCCCGCGCCGCCTACGACCACGCCGCGCGGCAGTACGCCGCCCAGCAGGCCGCCTACGCGCAGCAGTACGCCCAGCAGCAGCAGCAGTACGCCCAGCAGCAGCCGCAGGCCTGACGACGCCGGTGTGGACCTCCGATCCGGTCCCCCCGGCCGACGCGGTGACCTTCCGGCTGCGCCGGCTACGGCTGTGGTTCTGGATGACGCTGCTCACCGGCTCGGCGGTCCTGTCGGTACGAGCGATCAACATGGCGGTGAAGGCGGCGATGGGCCGCCCGCCAGGGGTTGAGGATCTCGTGTTGATGGTGCTGTCCATGGTGGTCCTCACGCTGACCATCGGCGCCGTCGCCCTGCTCCGCCCGAAGGCCGGCCTGGGCTGGGTGCGAACCTCCGAGGCCGGCCTCGAGTTCGCCCAGACCAGCCGGGCGCCGATGTTCCTGCCATGGCCGGCCGTCCGGTCGGTCAGGCGGCGCTTCGCCGGCCCGTTGACCCAGCTGATCGTCGCACCCACCGCGCCCGACGCCGTCGCCGCCGACACGACGCTGTACCGGCGGCAACGGGCCCGCCGGCGCCGGGGCGTCCCTACCTTCCTCGTCGAGGTCGGCATGATGACCCCCGGCCCGGATCAGCTGTTCGCCGAGTTGGACCGGCGGCTCGCCATCCGCGATCAACGCCACCCGGACCAGGGCGGGCCACCGCTCGCCGTTCCCGGAGCCTGACCGCGACAGCCCGGCGAACTCCACGAGGGCTACCTGTCCCGGCCGGACCGGTGCGGGAGGGCACCGCGTTGTGGCGGCGGACCGAGGAGCCACGGTATGAAGGTCATGACCCGGCGGGTAGCTGGACCTCACCGGCCCAGGCGTTCTGCGGCCTCGTCAAGGTCTCGTCGCAGCTGTGCCACTTCATGAAATGGGAAGCTGTGCCATCCGATTTCCCTTGCTGCGGCCACGTTCGTCGCGCTGTCGTCGGTGAAGACGATCTCTTCGCTGGACGCGCCAAGATGGCCGGCCACCGCAGTGAAGGCGGCCGGGTCCGGCTTGCGGCGGCGGAGACGGTAGCTGAAGAACAGGCGGTCGAAACGGGCGAACACGTCGGGGTACCGGCGGCTCAGCGCCTGTTCCTCCAGTGGTCCGTTGTTCGTGAACAAGGCCAGCAAGCGATCCCCGCGGTGGGTGTCGAGGACATCGATGACAGCCGGGCTCGGCAGAAAAGCGCTGCACCATGCGTCGTCGATGTCGTCGTCACTGCCCGCAAAACCGAGGATGGCGCGTATCCGGGTGCGCACAACCGCCGCGGAGCCATAGCGCCCCTGATCGCAGTCGGCGCTGAAGCCAGACAGCCACAGCAGTGCGTGGATCTGCTCGGTGTCCAGGGGGCACGCCTGGGCGAGCCGGTCGAGCCGGCGGGCGTGGTCGAAGTGGCACACCACGCCGCCGAGATCGACGACAAGGTACCCGGTGCTCATGGTCGGATCTCCGTGGTTCGGAGGGTCGCTGCGGCTCGGATCTCGTCCAGCAGCAGGACGAGGTCGTCTTCGGTGGTCGCCGGGTTGAGCAGGCAGGCGCGAAGGGCCTCGGTCCCGGACAGTTGAGTGCCTGTCAGGAAGGCACGTCCGCGGTGCTGGACGGCCGCGGGAATCCGGTGGTTGAGATCGTCCAGCCGGTCGTCCCGGTCGGCGGGGCGGTACCGGAACGCGACGACCGAGGTACTGACCGGGGCGAGCAACTCGAAGTCCGGGGCAGCGCTGATCATCGCTGCCAACGTGTGCGCGAGTCGGATCGTCGTGTCGACCAGCCGAATGATGCCGTTCCTGCCGAGATGGGACATGGTGGCCCAGGTCCGGAGGGCCCGCAGCGGGCGGGTCTGCTCCGGACCGTACTCGGAGAACCAGCCGATCCCGCCGTCGTGATCGTCGCGCAGATAGGGCGGCACCAAGCTGAACGTGGCCCGGGCCAACGCCGGGTCACGCCAGAGCACACACCCGCAGTCGACCGGCACACCAAGCCATTTGTGCGGATCCAGCACGAGCGAGTCGGCCCGCGCCATGCCCGCGTAGCCGGCGGCCGCGGTGTCGCCGGCTACGGCGGCGAGCGCGCCATACGCGCCGTCGACGTGGAACCACAACCCGTGGGCGGCGGCGATGTCGGCGATCTCGTCCAACGGGTCGACGGCACCGGTGTTGACGGTGCCGGCGCTCGCCGCCACACAGAACGGGCGTAACCCCGCCCCCGCATCACGGGCCACCAACGTCCGCAGGGCCTTGACGTCCATGCGGAACCCGTCATCCACGGGCACCACCCGCACCTGCCGGCCTCCGAGGCCCAGTAGCTCGGCCGCCTTGCGCAGACAACTGTGTCCCTCCGCGGACACATACAAGACCATCGGTGGGCGACCGTAGAGCCCTTCCTCACGGACGTCGACTCCGTCCCGGTCCCCGGCGCGCTGGCGGGCGGCAGCCAGGGCGGCCACGGTCGCCATCGACGCACCGCTGGTCAGCAGCCCTCCGCCCGGACGGTGCGGGAAACCGACCAGTTCCGCGAGCCACCTCAGCACGGTGTGCTCCAGTAGCACGCCGGCATGGTCGCCACCGGCACAGCTCGGATTCAGGGCGGCGGCGATCGGTGCGACCAGCACACCGGCTACCGAGGGCGCGGAGTTCACCCACCCGAAGAACCGGGGATGACCGTTGCCCATCGGGTACGGCAGGACGCGGGTGCGGATGTCGTGGACCAGATCGGACAACGGCCGACCCGCTGAAGGCAGATCCTGACGCATCAACCAGGTACGGTCGGCCTCCGTCACCGGCTGCCACACCGGTCGTTCATCGACACTGCCCAGATAATCGGCCGTGACATCTGCGGCGAGCCGGCTCGCACGTCTCAGCTCATCCATCAACGTCTCCTCGCCGGCCGGCCCCGTGCGGCCCGGCATGCCCGAGATCCATCACCAGGTAGTAGACGCAGTCGACAGCTCCGCTGTTGGCGAACCCATGACGGCAGTCGCCCGGGAAGTAGACCGAATCGCCTGCCTCCAACGCCGATGCCTGGCCATCGATGGCGAGCAGGAGACAGCCAACCTCGACCGCCACGTACTCACGCGAGCCCGGCTGGTGCGGCGAGAACTCCCCCGCATCGACACCGGGTCCCAGCACGGTGCGCATGAACTCGAACTCCACGCCGGGCAGCACCGGCGACAGGATGCGCCGCTCCCACCCGGCGGGGTCGCGCACCACCCGTTGTCGCTCGTTGCGCAGTAACACCAGCGCGTTGCCCGCAGGTTCATCCAACATGCGGGAGATCGAGGTGCCCAGCGCCGTCGCGAGCCTGTCCAATACCAGGACGGTCGGCGTCTTCCTGCCTCGCTCCACCTCCGACACCATGCTGCGACTCACGCCGCTGAGCTCGGCCAACTGCTCCAACCCGAGCCCCTGGGCGCGCCGCCGAGCCCGTATCCGCAATCCCAGGTCCGTCATCGACAACCCGCTGGAGAGCAAACCCATACCGTCCGACACGGTTCCACTATAGCGGCTTCATTTCCGCTATAGCAGTTGCCCAACTACTGCCGGGCGATTCGCAGTCGGCTCAGGACGAACTTCCCCGCTGGAGTATCGGGTCGTCAGCCAGGTTGTGGTCTATTAGGGTCGGCGGCATGACGCCAGCCATCGGCACCAGTGCCTTCGACTCGCTGCGCCTCGACGCCGTGCCCGACCAGGAGGCGCTGCGCCGCACCTACGAACTCCCCGGCGACGCGGCCGTGCGCAAACAGACGACCGAACTCACCGAACAGACCCGGCGGCTGATCGACTGCGCATCACTGGTCCTGATCGCCAGCGTCGACGCCGACGGCAACTGCGACGTCTCCCCGCGCGGCGGCCCCGCCGGCTTCGTCGCCGTCCTCGACTCACGGACCGTGGCGATACCGGACGCGACCGGCAACAAGCGCCTGGACACCCTGCAGAACATCATCGCCACCGGACGTGCCGGGCTCCTGTTCATCATCCCGGGGCGCACCACGACACTCAGAATGAACGGCCGCGCCTGCGTCTCCACCCGCCCAGACCTGCTGTCGCGACTGACCGCCGTAGGCAAGCCGCCGGCCAGCGCCCTGGTACTGGGAATCGAAGAGGTCTACCCCCACTGCCCCAAGTCACTCCTGCGCGGCGGCGCCTGGAAGCCCGAGCAATGGCTACCGGCGGACGCCCAGCCGACCTCCGCCGAGGTGACCCTGGCCCAACTACGGATACCGGACCTGACGATCGCCGACATCGAACAGACCGAGGCCGACGCCCTGAAGTACCGATACGAGTAACGGCCACAAGCGATTGCGCCGAACACCCGGACGCGCAAGCACTCCGAATCACAACGTCCCCACGAAGCGGGCCATGGCCGGACGAATACCGCCCCCGACCGCGACGCCATGGAACTCAACGCCGTTGCCGACCCGGCACCGACATCGCCGAATGTCACCGTGTTGGGTCCGACGCTCTCCCGCGGCCCCACCCGGACCGGGCGGATTCAGGCGGTCTTCGCACACCGATGGTGAACGACTACATCTCTGCGCCTAGCGACAACTGTCGCAGCGCCCTCAGAGACGCCCATCACCGCCCGCTGGACGCGCGGATCGCGGCCACATGTGCGCGCACCCAGCATCCCGCGGGACGGTGTTCGGTCTGCGAGGATGCCTGCATGGACGAGAAGATCACGCCCATCCTGCACACGTCAGATGCTGAAGCCTCCGCGGCCTGGTACGGTACGCGCGGCTCGGCTTCGCCAAGCAGTGGGAGCACCGCTTCGAGCCCGGCTTTCCGCTGTTCGTGTGCGTCTTACGCGGGTTGATGCAGCTCTACTTGTCGGAGCACCGCGAGGATGCCCGGCCCGACACACTTCTGTACCTCCACGTCGGGGATGTCGACGCAGTGGCCGCTGAGTTCGGAGCCGCGATCGAGGAAACCCCATGGGGACGAGAGGTCCACCTGAAAAGACCCGGATGGAAACCGTCTCCGTGTAGGCAGCGTTCGGCCTTGATAGCGTCCGTGGGGCAGTAGCCGAACGCGCGCTCATCGGCTAGATCCGCCTGCCTGACGAGTCGACCGGCCGTCACGCCGGGTAGCGCTCGAATCGCGGCAGTCGAGGACGCCTTGAACCGGCACTGCGGACTCGGTCAGCCCCCATCCGGGCGCGCGCACGGTCGGCGGCGGCTCCGTGTGCCTCGATCGTCGTCGAGCGGCCCGGGCGCCAGCCCTGGCCGCACTACAAATCAGGAGGCGACCAGGTCGTCAATCTGGTTGATCGCCGACGTGGTCCCCTCCACCACACCCATGTCGAGCACCTGCTTCAGCGCCTCGGCAGACTCGTACCTGCCCATGTAGGTTGCGCGGGTGCCGCCGTCGTGCTCGGTGAAGGTGTAGACATTGCTCGAGACCGGCAGTCCCGGATTCGGGTTGAAGTCCAGGTCGGCGAAGCCGTCGTCGAAGGAGAAGCTACTCGGCTCGTCCACGGTGGTGACCAGCCAGTATCCGGCAAACTTCTCGCCCTCGGGGCTGGTCATGTAGTAGGTCACCCGACCGCCGGGCGTGAGGTCGTGGTCGACCACCGTCGCCGGGTAGGTCGGCGGTCCCCACACCTTTTCCAACTGGCGGGGATCGGCGTAGACCTGCCAGATCCGCTCGACCGGAGCGGCGAATTCCGCCGTGATGGTCAGGGTGAGATTGTCGAGATCCTGCTGGACGTCGGTCACGGGCATGGTTCAGTCCTCCTGGTCGGAGTTGGATGCGATGAGAACGTCGACGCGCGCGATGCGGCCACGCCAAATCCTTTCCAGCTCGCTGAGCATGGATGCCACCGATCGCACCGCCTCCACGTCGCCGCGGGCCAACTGCTCGCGACCGTTGCGTCGCTTGGTGAGCAGACCAGCCTTCTCCAGCACGGCGACGTGCTTCTGCACCGCCGTGAAGCTCATGTCGTACTTCGCCGCGAGCGTGGAAACGGAGTGCTCCCCGGCCAGCACGCGGCGCAGGATGTCGCGCCGGGTGCGGTCAGCGAGCGCGTGGAACAGAGCGTCCGCTCGGTCGGCGCTCTCGTCCGTCACCGCTCAAACATACAACCGATAGGTTATGCGTTGTCAAGGCCGCCTTTCGGCTCCGCGACTATCGCATCCGCACTTCGGCATGGCAGTGCCTTTGGCGCTGACGGCAATCGTCTACATCCGTTCCTGTGGTTGCCGGCATCCGTTCGGGAGTCGCTACTGGGTTGGCGGTGGAGTTGAGGCGGCGTCAAGCCGCCTTCGCGTGGCGCGTGGCCAGCGGTTGGTTCGCTCGTGGCCGTCAACATCATTGAACGTCACTTCGGCGTAGGTCTTGATGAGGTGGTTCTTCTGGGTGTAGTCGATCAGCAAGTGCCGGCGCCATGTCCGCTCGCCACCGCCGATGACGACCGGCGCCAGCAGGGTCAGCGTGTCCGTCGGCGGGTCGGTGATCCCATCGTGGCGAAGACGTACGACCTGGCCCATCGGGACACAGCGCTGGAAGCATCCCGGCGAACCGGCGTTGACTCGCGTGAGAACGTCGCGGTCACCCAGGGGCTTCGCGAGGTTCAGCGTCGCGGTGCGAGTCATGCCAATCATGGTGCACGGGCCGGTGTAGCCGCTGTGCTGCTCCAGCACGATGACCACCACGGCCTGACGTCGCCGCCGGTCCTGGTGATCCGATGAACGTGACCGTCATGCAAGGTGCCCTGCGCATCCACGGTGGCAGCGTCGATGGACATGCCATAGGTCGTGGCGTCGGGATCCCCCGCGGACGGGCTGAGGGTGGGATCTTGCGACGGGGATTCGGCCGTCTCCTCGTCGTGGCGAGTCAACGATGCTTCTGCCTGCCGGCGCAGTTCCTCCCAGCTTTCGCCCTTGCCCAGGCCAGAAGTGCCGCCTGACCGGATGTTTCAGACATGCCCGCGGCAGACGCTTCGGCGATACTCTCGCGCGCATGGAGATGCAGCCAGCAACGCGGGCCTCGGCACGCGATGCGATGGACCAACTTCACAAGGATGGGTCTCCTGTTGTCAGGCCGGAGACCGCCGCCGATGTCATCGAAGTCGGCTGGCGACGCTGGCAGTCGTTCAAACGTAGGCACAAGACGGCCGCCGGGAACTGGGACCAGCGAGTAGAAGACCTGGCGAAGGGCTTGCGTGATGCCTTCGAACCCGACCCACGATTGGTGGGGCCGCTCATGGAGGACTACCGCCATCTGGCCGCCACCGTTGGACGGGTGTTCGCGGCCAACGACTCCTGAGGCGACCGCCTATCGGCACCCGCGCACCATCTGCGGCAAATCCGTGCACTCCGGGTTCAGTCCAAAGAACCTGGATCGAGCCAGGCGGATTCTGGTCGATATCGCGACCGCGAACTGCGACAGCATGGGCGGCGAGTGGTGAGTCCAGGTCCACAGCGTGCCAGGATCGCAACCATGGACGAGAAGACCGCAGGGCAGCTGCGTGTTATCCGCAAGGTCGTCGCGGCCCTACGGCCGGCCGATATCCCGGCATGGCTGTTCGGAGGCTGGGGACTCGATGCGAGGATCGGCCGGATCACGCGTGAGCACGGCGACGTGGAATTCTGGGTCGAACGTGTTCATGCCGAGCGTTCGAAGGCGCTTCTCGTCGAAGCTGGTGCCACGGCTCTGCCGACTCAACCGCCGGAGGAAGCTTGCGAGTACGCGTGGGACGACGTCTCGTTCAGCACCGCCTACTTTGATCGGCAGTCGGACGGATCCTTCAGCCAGCCCCGTGGGCGGTTCTCCGACTGGCTGTTCCCGCCAGGATCGTTCGACGAGGGGCCCGTGACACTCGACGACACTCCAGTCCTGGCCATGAGCGTCTCCGGCATGCTCGCCATGAAGGAGCAGTTCCCCAGCCTGCGCAACGGCCGGCCATGGCGGCAGAAGGACATCACCGACATGGAAATACTCCGGGGGTTGGCCAGCTGATCGTGACTCGGACTGCCACGCCGGTCGTCACGCTTCGTAGCAATCGGTTCGCGGCAAGACAAAGCACGCGGATGGCCGCCGTAGACGCCGCCAACCGCTGATCCAAGGCTCACAAAAGTCGTGACTCGGCCATGTCCAGATGCCAATCGACGGCCTGGCTCGGACCGGATCGGATTACCCAATGCAGCTGATACAGCATCCAGTGCGCCCAATACATCCTCAGGGTGGCCGGCGCGATCCGGTCAGCGAGAATCTCATCGAGGTGGTTCGCCGCAGCAGTCTCGACGGGATCGGCATCCGCTGAGCGGACAAACCACTCGCGATCAAACGGGTTTTCACTAGGGCAAAGAGTCGATCCAGCGGTACGCGCCAAGATTCCAGTCAACAGCCCCGGTGGCATTGCCGCCGTCGTCGAAGAGCACATTGGCCGCGGTCAGATCGACGTGCAACAGGTCGTCGCCGGTCATCTCAGGTGGCTCTTCGCCACCGATCCGCCGAATCTCGCGAAGAACCCGACGACTCCGCGTGCTGTGCCCGTGCGGCGTCTCGTGCCTGGGTACGGATCGCCGCTCGGGGTGAGATGAAGCGGCCGCACCGGCACATCGGGTCGCGCCTCGAGAGCGTCGACGAATGGATCGTTGATCTCCACCACCGCGTCCACCGCTGCGACGGTCTGACGCCGGGGCGGCGCGCCGGGAAGCCGCTCCTGGACAAACACCACGCCGTCATCGAGATCGACGACAACATCATGTCGGGCACGGGCAGATCACGACCACGAACGTACGCGAGCACCTCGGCGGTCCGTCTCGCCGCGGCCAACGAACTCAACGAACGTGTCACCACAGCGGGCCGGCCATCCGGCCATCGCGCGTAGATCGTGCCACCGAGTTCGCCGTCCGGAGCACGACCCACCGCCGTCAGCCCGGCATATCGTGGCAATGGTTTGATCGTGCTCCCCGCCGTGTCTCGATGAGCGTCAAGCCGGCGCTGGATCATGTGAGCCGGTGACACATTCTGAAGGAGACGTCATGCGGCGATTCGACGGCAAGGTCGCGCTCGTCACGGCGGCGGCACAGGGCATCGGGCAGGCCGTCGTACGGCGGATCGCCGCCGAGGGCGGTGCGGTGGTCATCACGGATCTGAGGGAGGACGCGGTCGCAGCACTGACCGAGGAGGTCGGCGCGGAACACGCGCTCGGGATCAAGGTCGATGTCACCTCGCGCGCCGACGTGGACACCGCGGTCGCCGCGGCAGCCGAGCGATTCGGCCGGCTCGACCTGGTGGTGAACAACGCGGGCGGCTGCATCGTCACCTCAATGCCCGAGGACACCTCAGCCGAGGACTGGCACCGTCAGCTCGACTTCACCCTCGTCAGCGCCGCCCGTTGCATCCAGGCGGCCATCCCGCACCTGGTGAAGACTCGTGGCAACGTCGTCACGATCAGCTCGGTAAACGGTCTCGCGGCCTTCGGTAACGTGGAGTACGCCGCGGCGAAGGCCGGCCAGATCGCGATGTCGCAGAACTACGCCGCCCGGTACGGTCGGCTCGGCGTGCGCTTCAACGTGGTCGCTCCCGGCACCGTCCGGACACCGAACTGGGACTCCCAGCCGGACGAGCTGGAGAAACTCACCTCGATCTACCCGCTCGGGCGCGTCGGCGAGCCAGCGGACATCGCCGCAGCGGTCGCATTCCTCGGATCCGACGACGCCGCCTGGATCACCGGACACACCCTGCCCGTAGAGGGCGGCGTGCTGACCGGCCCTAACCCGATCGACCTGAGCCCGCCGGACACACTTCACAAAGACGTCTCGTAATCGCACATCGATCGCCAGGGCCAACCTCGCCGACACCAAGATCGAGCGGATCGATCTCGGCAATTCAGGATGCCGGGCGGCATGGCATGCCGACTACACAATGTAGCGGTGCGTGGCCAACGCGCACGGGCTGCGCCAGGTGCCCGCGCACGCAAAGTCAGGGATGCCGCATGGCGATGGCTACCCGCCGATAGCGAACCTCGAACAACGAAAAGCCCCGCGAGTCGTCCATCTTCGTCGCGCCGTCCGGTCGCCAGCCGCCGGCTTCGTAGAAGCGGCGTGCTCGATCGTTGGTCGCCAGCACCCACAAGAGGTTCTCCCGGAAGCCCGCCTCCGCCAGCCGGCGCAGACCCGCGTCCATCAGCAGCCGCCCGGCACCCTGCCCCCAGCAGCCGGGCAGCAGGTTGCGAGCCGGGTTCGAGAGGCGGCCCTCCATGATTGACCGGATGGTCAAGGTTGGTTGAAGCGGGCGGCGAATCGCGCGGTGAACAGGTCGGCGCCCTTGCGTCGGTGCACGGTCTCTGCGGTTGCCGCAGCGGGGCCGTTGGGGGTGGGGAGTTGGCCGACTCCCGCGTGTGTTCCCAGCGGGAGCAGGATTCGCCGGTCGAGTGTCGGGGTGTGGACGGCGTCTGGCTGATCGTCGGCGAGTTGTGCCCTGATGTTCCTGGCAACGATCGCAGCGTGCTCCATGGCGTAGGACGCCATCTTGGGGTCGGGGAGGTCGGCTACGTCGCCGATGGCGTAGACGTGGCCGTAGCCTCGGACGTTCAGGTGGTCGGTGACCGGGATCATTGCCTGGTCGGTCAGCGGCGTCAGACATCCGTCTGCCAGATAGCCGGTGTTGATGTGGACGCCGAACGCGCGGAACCAGATGTCGGCGACGATCTGTTCGCCCTTGTCGGTGGCGACCGCGAAGCGGGTTGCCTGGCCGGCCGGTACCGGCGGCAGTGCGGTCAGGCTGGTGCCCTGCAGTAGGTCGATGCCGCGCTCGTTCAGCTGACGGTGCAGGCCGTCGCGAACCTCGGGCAGGAAACCGGGGAGTAGTTGGTCGGCCCGGTCAACGATGATGATGTCTTTGTCCGGCCAGACGTCCCTGATCTCGCCGGCCAGTTCCAGGCCGACCGGGCCGGCGCCGAGGACCAGCACGCGACCGGCGCCGGACAGCTCCTCGTGGGTCTTGCGGAGGTCGTCCAGCTGCTGGGCGATGTCGTTGGCTTCCGGTTTCGGCTTGGCTGGATACGAGTAGCCGGAGCCGGTGGCCAGCACCAGGTAGTCCGCCTCGACCCGCTGACCCGACGCGAGCGTCACACCCTTTGGATCCACTGAGACAGCCCGGCCGCGAATTGTCCGTCCCCGCTCGAGCAGGGTTCCGAACGGGAAGAACGCGTTGGGCGCCCAGCCCGGCCGGGTCAGCGCCCGCAGCGACGCGGCTGCGTTGACGAAGCCCTCCCGGGGATCGATGAGAATCACGTTCGCGGCGGTATCCAGTTCCTTGGCCACCAGTGTTCCGCCGTATCCTCCGCCGACGACCACGACCGTACGTTCCATGTTGCGCCTCCCAGCGAGTTGACGTGACAACTGTAGCGCGGCTAGTTGTCTCGTCAACTCCTGCCTCGGTATGATTCGACCATGGCCGGACCACGCACGCTGGAACCCGAGCAATGGGAGCTCTGGCACACCTGGATGCAGGCGCACCGCTTGCTCAGCCGGGAGCTGGACCGCGATCTGCAGCGCGGGTACGGGATCTCCAAGGCCGAGTTCAGCGTGCTCGTGACCCTGCACCAGTCCCCCGACGGCCCGATGCGCGTCGGCGAGCTGGCCGAGTCACTCGACTGGGAGAAGAGCCGCGTCGCGCACCAGCTGACTCGGATGGAGAACCGCGAGCTGGTGGAACGGACTGACAACGAGTCCAACGGCCGCCGCTCCGGGATCAGCCTCACCGCCAAGGGTCGCAGCGCCGCCAAGAACGCCATCCTGGGCCACGCCGACAACATTCGCCGCTACTTCTTCGAGGCGCTGACCCCCGACCAGGCCGCGGCCATCCACGCGTGGAGCCGCCAGACGGTCGACCGCATCGAACCGGACAACGGAACCTCCACCAGCGGTATCGCAACGAAGTGACAAGGTGGGCTCTGGGGTAGAGGGCCGACGGGCACATCGGCGGGTATCGGTACGTCGCCAAAACCTACCCTGCCTATAAGATTTACAGAGTTCGAACAGGGCATTCAGCCGATCCACCCTACCCATCGGCGACAGTGGATGGCATGCGAAAACTACTGGCCACTCTGGCCACCGCTGCTCTCGCCGCTGCCGCCGGTTTCGTCGCCTCCGCCGGCGCGTCGACAGCGCCCGCGGCGGCCGCCGCGACTCCGCCGAACATTGTGTTCGTCCTGGTCGACGATCTGGCGTGGAACCTGGTGCAGCACATGCCGAACGTACAGCGGCTGCAGACCGACGGCACGACGTTCACCAACTACACCGTCACCGACTCGCTGTGCTGCCCGTCCCGCTCGTCGATCTTCACCGGGAAGTTCCCGCACGACACCGGGGTCTTCACCAACGAGAGTCCCGACGGCGGCTTCGCGGTCTTCCGTAACCGTGGCAACGAGTCGCAGACCTTCGCCACCGCCCTGCAGGCCCAGGGCTATTCCACCGCGTTCCTGGGCAAGTACCTCAATGGGTACCTCCCCAAAGATCTCTACACGCCGCCGGGCTGGACGGAGTGGTACGGCGCCGGCAACGCCTATGGCGAATACAACTACAACCTGAACGAGAACGGCACGCTCGTGCACTACGGAAACACTGACGCCGACTACCTCACCGACGTCGTGAGCGCCAAGGGCAAGTCGTTCATTCAGCGCGCGGCCGCGGCGCACAAGCCGTTCCTGGTGGAGATCTCGACGTTCGCACCGCACGGCCCATTCACTCCAGCTCGTCAGGACCTCGACAAGTTTCCCGGCCTGACCGCCCCGCACACCCCCGCCTGGGACACCTTGCCGGCGAACGCGCCGACCTGGCTGGCAGGCAACGGACCGCTGACCGCTGCCGAGATTCAGAAGATCAACACCGACTACCGGAAGCGAGCACAAGCCGTACAGGCCGTCGATCGCATGATCGCCGGACTGCGTCAGCAACTCGCCGACTCCGGGGTCGCCGACAACACGTACGTCGTATTCAGCTCCGACAACGGCTTCCACATGGGCGACCATCGCCTGGTCGAGGGCAAGCAGACGGCGTTCGACCATGACGTGGTCGTGCCACTGGTGATCACCGGCCCGGACGTGCCCGGTGGCATCAGCCGCCCGCAGATCGTGCAGAACATCGATCTGGCCCCCACGTTCGAGCGCGTCGGCGGCGCTGCGGTCGCCGGTGACGTCGACGGCCGCTCTCTGCTGACACTGGTCACCGGCGGGCAGACTGCCCCGTGGCGGACCGGCTCACTCATTGAGCACCACGGCCCGGGTGCCGGCCCCGACGACCCCGACGTCCAAGACGCCCGCAACGGCATGCCGACCACCTACGAAGCACTTCGCACAGCGACGTACACCTATGTCGAATACGATAACGGCGAACGCGAATACTACGATCGCACCACGGACGCATACCAGCTGCGAAACACGTACGCCAGTCTCCCGGCATCCCGCACGGCAGTCCTGCACTCAGACCTCGACGCCTTGAAGAACTGCCACACGAATACCTCCTGCTGGACCGCCGGACACGTCAGCTGATACCAGCACGGCGAATTCTCACGAACAGCACAGAGGTCTGGACCGCTTGGCGGTCCAGACCTCCGCAGCCGGCCGGGGAGAAGCGGACCCTGGCTTTCGGCTTGATCAGGTGCACCCATCTCGGCACGAGCGTGCGTCTGCCCGACCCGCTCGGACTGACATGGTGTGACCAGCTGTCCGCCTACTGGCGAGCGCGCTCGATCGCGTGTAAGCGCGGGCAATCTCCTTCTCAAACCCGTCCCTGACTGTTGGACATCCACTCAAGCGGGAAAGATCTCCGTGGCCTCAACTGGCGCCCAGTCATCGTCTCGTAGACCTCATGGGCTACATACAGAAGGTTCTCAGCCGACTGAAGCCCGATAGCTACATATGGCCGGCAAGGATACAAGCACACCTGGCATAAAGAAAATGGTCGCTTGCCTGTGGGAACTGCTCACCATTTGACCGAGTCATCGGGATGAGTGCCAGAGCTTTGCGGTCAAGGTAGAAGCAAGCTTCCTGGAGGCGGTCGTCGAACCAGATGCACAGTGGGACATGAGGCAGGCCTTCGAAAAGCACTCGACTCGGCCGCTTCGTGCGACGCACTCATCTCGGCATTTCTGTGCGTCGCGGGCGGGCATGGGTTACACAGAGTGTGACGGCCTTGCCTCCGTGCGCGATCGGGCTCGCCGGAGACGGGGCCGCCGGGCAATAGCTATTGCCGCAGTCGCCAGGGCGGTGGTGGGGGAACCGCCGATCGGGGCGGGGGTTACGGTGGATCAATTGCAACTC
>NZ_JBEZXZ010000029.1:0-63333 GCF_040638275.1 Actinoplanes sp. NPDC026623
CTGGTCGAGAACGCGTTGATCGCGCATTTCGGTGGTCTGCAGTGTGCGTTGCTGCCTGCGCCGGTGGCGGAGGCGCCGTTGTTGTCGGCGAGCTTGATCGTCAAGGACGAGCAGGCGGTGATCGCTGATTGCCTGAACGCGTTGCGTGGGGTGGCCGACGAGATCGTGGTCTACGACACCGGTTCGACCGACCGGACCAGGGAGATCGCCCGTGATCTCGGTGCCCGGGTCATCGAGGGTTACTGGGACGATCATTTCGGTGATGCCCGGAACCGGTCGCTGTCGCACTGCCACGGCCGGTGGGCGCTCATCGTCGACGCCGACGAGATCGTCAGCGGTGACCCCACCGCACTCCGAAACCAACTCACCACCACCAGCAGACCCACCGACGCCCTCCTCATGAACGTGGACAGCCTGACCGAGGCGGGTACGGTCTCGCACTGGTCCACGCGGCTGTTCCGTACCGGCGAATACCGTTACAGCGGCAGGTTGCACGAGCAGGTCATGCATCGGACCACCGGACAGACCCCGCAGCGGCAGCGCACCGACGCGCTCACCCTCGAACACTCCGGCTACCTCGATGCCACCGTGGCGATGAAGGACAAGGTCGGGCGCAACCGCCGGCTCGCCGCGCTGGCCAAGGTCGATGGGCCGGAGGCGCTCTTCAACTTCGCCCGGTCGGAGCGCGACGCGGGCGACGCGGCCGGCGCCATCGAGGCCTGCCGGGCCGGCCTCGCGGCCAACCCCACGGCCGACATCAGGGTCGGCCTGCTCGGCATCCTGGTCCGCTGCTGCGCGGCGACCAACCTTCTCACCGAGGCGAACGCGGCCCTCGCGGAGTTGCGTGCGGCTGTCCGCCTGCAGGTCACGGCGGACGAGGAGGAGATCGTCGTGCGTTCCGCCGAGGGCGATCACGAGCGGGTGCTGGAACTCTTCAAGGGCATGCCCGAAGCCGGCCTCAACGACCTGGGCGTGGAGGCCGGGCGCCGCCAGATGACGCCGTACGAGATCAGGAGCCTCAGGGCCACCGGCCGCCCGGCCGAGGCGGCCGAGATTCTGCGGGCGGCGCTGCGCGATGGGCGCCTGGTGCTGCCGCTCAGCGACATCGTCATGGTGCTGGAGGAGGCGGGTTCCGACCTGACCGAGCTGGCCAGGCTGATCCCCGAGGACGCGGTCCGGCAGGTGTTGCACGCGACCCGGCAGGTGACGCCCACCCTCGCCGAGGCCGTCGTCGAGGCCCTCTGGGAACGCTTCCCCGGCGACCCCCAACTCTTCGGCGTGGTGGTCTGGCTCGCCGGCCAGCTACCCCTGGACCGGGCCATCCAATGGTCCGGCCGGCTACGCCAGCAGGGACTCGAGAAATACTGCCCCCTGCTGGCCACCGCCACCGCCACCGACCGCTCCGCCCGCGAACGCGCCCTCGCCGCCGCCGCCGCACTGGAACTGTTCGGCGACCAGGCCGCACTCACCCCGCTGTCCGACGCACTCGCCCAGATCCCCGACGACCAGACCACCGCCGTCCTCGACGAGCTGCACACCCTCGCCCCCGGAGTCGCGTCCGCCATCGAATCCGTGTGACAGGATTAATCCACTGATGTTCGGCCGCACTTCTCGGACTATTGTCCGACCGTTATGACGTCACTATTCGCCTACTTGCGATAGGTGTGTCCGTCGTCGGTAATGCGCCGAAACCGCAATTTCGAAGATCGGATTTCGGTACTATCGGATTACCAGATAAGGGATTCCGCAGAGGACCGTTGTCGTCCGTGGTGGAGCGGTGTTCGACATCCGAGGGCATCGATCTGCCGAGGACCGTCGTGGTGAACACAGCTCCAGTAGGCGTCGTACCAGGCCGCCTTGGCCGTCGGAGCCAAGGTGATCCAGCCTTAGCTCATCGACTTCCTGAGGTGATCATGAGTATTCGCACCGCGTCCCGACCGATTGAGGCGACCATGACCGACTCCGCGCTGGAGATGCCGATCATCGACATGGCCACGCCCATGCCCGGCTTTCCGGCGCACCGGCAGTTCGTCCTGGTTCGCCTGAACGACGAAGGTCTGCTCTACGCGTTCACGTCCGTCGACAACCCCAAGCTCCGCTTCCTCGTCGCCCCGCCTGAGCCGTTCTTCCCGGACTATGCGCCGGAGATCGAGAACGAGGTGCTCGCGGCGCTGAACACCAAGGACCCGGACCGGCTACTCGTGATGGTCGTCATCACGGCTGGTGTGAACGAGACCACGGCGAACCTGCTCGCCCCGATCATCGTTGACCAGGACAGCCGCCGGGCGATGCAGGTGGTCCTCTCCGACAGCAGGCTGCAGGTCCGGGCGATCATGCGCAGGGAGTTCTGAGCACCTATATGGTTTCGGCGTCCTGTCCACGGATGGTGAAGGGGCAGCCACAATGCTCGTGCTGACCAGGAAGGCCGGCGAGAGCGTGATGATCGGCGATGACATCGTCGTCACCGTGCTCGAGACGCGCGGCGACGTCATTCGGATCGGAATCAAGGCCCCCCGCGACGTGCAGGTGCACCGCGAAGAGGTCTACGAGGAGCTCCAGCGGGCCAACCGCGAGGCGGCCTCGCCGACCGAGGACGCGGTCCGCGCCGTGACCGAGATGTTGCGCCCGGCGAGCGCCGAGCCGTCCGGCGACTGAAACTCCTATGTGGTACCGAAAGGGCCGGCTCCCCCTGCGGGAAGCCGGCTCTTTGGCGTTCAGCCGATGAACAGCCCGTGTGTCCGCATGAAGGGGATCGGGTCGATCGCGTTCGCGCTGGTCGCCGGGTTTCCGGTGTGCACCTCGAAGTGCAGGTGCGGGCCGGAGGAGTTGCCGGAGGTGCCCACGTAGCCGAGGATCGCGCCGCGGGCCACGCTCTGGCCGACCGTCACCGACGGGCGGCGCACCATGTGGCAGTAGCGGGTCACGATGTCGCCCGCGTGCAGGATCTCCACGTACCAGCCGCAGCCGGTGATCCTCAGGCTGCCGTCGACGTCACAGGTGCCCGCGGAGACGTTGCAGACGACCTTCACCACCCTGCCGGCGGCGGCCGCCCGGATCGGGGTGTAACGGCTCGCGCCGAGGTCGACGCCGTCGTGCGCCGGGCGGGACGTGGTGCGGAAGCCGCTGACCAGGCCCGCGGTGACGGGAAGCATCCAGGCGCCGGTGGCCGCCGGCGCCGGTGTGGTCGTCGTGCACGCGGGGATCGGGAAGTCGCGACGGCGGACGTACGCGTCGGAGACGAAGCTGTCGTCGACGAGCCGGTCCCAGTAGCCGGTGTTCCGGACGGTGCCGCGGATGAACTCGCCGGCGACCCTGCAGGCGATCGAAACGGTCGCGCCGTTGTTGATGGTGGCCGTACGGGGGCTGCTCGCGGACGGGCCGCTGCGCGCGTTGAGCGGGGTGCCGGCGGTGACGACCCGGCCGGTGCCGGCGATCCTGGTGACGGCGGCCGAGGCGGGGGCGGCGCCCGGTGCCAGGGCGCTGACGGCCGCCAGCAGGGCCGCTGTGGTGCGATGTTGTCGACGTTTCACGCGGAATTCCTTCCGGACGCACTTGTCGAGCCGGATGTGCCGCGAATGGATGCGCGGGGAATGCGGAACCGTTGCGTCAGAACAATCGGTTCGGCCCCGGACGCACCGATTCGGCCGAAGGTTGTTCTTCAGGCGATGCGGCGCCGGTCGCGGGCCTCCGGGACGGAGGTCCCGCATCGGCAATGCTGGCTTTCGGGGGGACACGCGTGTCGCGATTGATGGAACTGGGCATCGGCAGGCGGCTGGGCATTATCGTGGCCGCCGGCGCGACCGCGGCGCGGTGCGCAGGAGCCGCGCACCCTGACTGCACCTGGCACGGCCCCGGTCGACAACGCCCGACCCGCACCGTATTGCCAGGACGAGACGGGCTCGTCGGACGGAACGGGTCTCGGGAGTCATCGTGGGTGCAGAGCGCGAATCGGTCATGAACGGCACCACCCTTGCCACCGCCGCGACCGCCCTCGACCTGCGGAACGACGCACACGTGCACACGGGTTTCGCCGCCGGCCGCGACAGCGTCGGCGTCGTCGTGTCGGCCGCCGACCTGGCCGGGCTGGCCTCGGTCACGTTCGCCGACCAGGTGAGCCCGGAGACGACGTGGCTGCCCGCGTACGCGGACACCATTCGCCGCGCCCGCCGGCGAACCGAGCTGAGCCTGCGGATCGGCGCCGAGGTCGAGGTCGTCCAGCCCGACGGCTGGCTCGCCTGGCCGGCCGATCTCGGGCATCTCGAGATGGTGTCGGTCGCGGTGTCCCGGCTGCCGCTGGCCGGGGGCCCGGTGGCGCCCGGCGACGTGCGGTCGATGCTCTCCGCCGGCCGGCTCACCCCGGATCAGGTCGCCGAGGCCGCCGTCAACGCGACGATCAAGGGCATCGAGCGCGCCTCCCGGTACGCGCCGGTGCAGCTGGCCCGGCCGCTCAGCCTGCTGGCCCAGGTCGGCATCGACGACGCGATCCTGACCCGCGAGGTCCTGGAGGCGCTCGCCGCCGCCTGCCGGTTCACCGGCACGGCGGTCGAGATCAGCGAGGCGTGGCGCAGCCCGTCGCCCCGGCTGGTGGCTACGCTGCGTGAGGCGGATGTGGTCCTAGTGGCGGCGAGTGACGCCCGGTACGCGGGCGAGGTCGGCCGCTGGCAGTACCTGCGCCGGGTCTGATCAGAAACCAAACGCGTGCCGTAATCACGTACGTACTCTCAGTCATGCCAGCACTTCAGCATGGGAGAGATGCGATGAGTATGGTTCAGCAGGCCGTCGAGGTAGGTGCCCCGCTGCACGCGGTGTACCAGCAACTCGAGGCGTTCGAGAACTATCCGCAGTTCATGACCGGCGTGCAGGAGGTGACCCGGGTCGGCAACGACCAGACGCACTGGATCATGGAGGTCGAGGGGCATCGCCGGGAGTTCGACGCACAGATCACCGAGTGCTCCATGGACGAACGGGTCTCCTGGACGACGACAGAGGGGCCGCGGCTCTCGGAGACGATCACCCTGCGGCCGATGGGCGAGATGCGCACGCAGATCATCGCCCAGCTCGAGGCCGACGTCGCCTACCTGATGCCCAGTGACCGGCACGGCCAGGCGACGCTGAGCCGTCAGCTCAAGGCCGACCTGGACACCTTCAAGGACCTGATGGAGGCCGGCCGGCTCCGCGGCGCCGCCGAGCTCGGCGCGAGCTCCAAGATGCTCTCCGGCTCGTCGGGGATGGGCCTCGGCGGCAAGCGGCGCGATCTGGCCTCGCCGGCCTCGGTCGCGGGCCGGGCCCACAGCGGCCGCCCGCAGCCTGGCGCGGGCTGGGGCACCAGCGCGGGCGGGTTGAGCAACGCCAACCGCGGCACCGACGTCGACATCGCCTCGGCGCCGGGCATCACCAGCGCCGCCGACCTCGACGACGTGCTCGCACCGGGGCGCCGCATCGGCACCAACCGCCCGATGATCAGCGGCGGCGCGGCGGGTGCCGCGGCGCCGATGGGCGGCAAGGCCATGAGTGCCCGCGAGGTGCGTACCGACGGGACCGTCAGCGAGGAAGAGCGCGGCAGCTCCCACGACTGGTAGCCCTCACAGGGACGCCGACTCGAGAGTCACGACCAGATTTGCGCCGTGGGGCTCGGCCCGCTCGTAGCGGACCGAGCCCCCGTTCGCCTCCACGAGGTGCCGCACGATGAACAGCCCCAGCCCGGCGCCGCGCATGAACCGGTCGAACAGGTGGGGGACCAGCTCCTCCGGGATACCGGGGCCGTTGTCCCGCACCATCAGCACGACGGATTCGGCGTGCCGCTCGGCGCGGATCCGCAGCGGGGGCTCGCCGTACTCGACGGCGTTGCTGAGCAGGTTGCGCACCACGTGCCAGAGGTGTTGCCGGTCGGCCAGCGCGGTGATGTCGTCGTCGACGTCGATCTCGACGTCGGCCTCGCGTCCCAGCTCGACGACGACCGCGGTGACGACGTCGAGCACGGGCACCGGGGTGCGCCGCGCGGTGACCGATCCGGTGTCCAGCCGGAAGAGCAGCTGCAGGTCGTTCATCATCTTGATGAGCCGCTGGGTGTTCTTGTCGATCTTCGTCGCCAGCTCGAGGCGGATCTCGTCGGGAAGTTCGGCCCAGTCCGCGGAGAGCAGTTCGGAGAGGCTGGCGATCGAGCTGATCGGCTGTGCCACGTCGTGGGTCAGCATCGAGGTCAGGTCGTTCTTGAAGGTGAGCGCCGCCTCCAGCCGGGTGTTCGACTCCCGCAGCCGCTCGTTGCTGCGCTCCAGTTCGGCGGCCCGTTCGCTCAGCCGGTCCTCGGCCCGCTTGCGGTCGGCGATGTCGACGTAGGTCGCCACGTACGCCTGGGCCCGCCCGTGTGAGTCCGGGATCGGCGCCATGGTGGCCAGCACCGGAATCTCGGTGCCGTCGGCGTGCCGGACCACCCAGTCCCCGGTGCCCGTCGGCGGGACCGTGGCCGGTTCCGTACCGGGCGGCTGCGCGTCGCCGGTCAGCTCCCGCCAGCGCCGGTTCACGTCGATCACCCGGTGGTTGGCGTCGAAGACCATCACCGCCTCGTTCATCGACTGCAACAGGGTGTCGGCGAACTCCCGGCGTTCCCGCAGCTTCGCGACGAGTTCGCGCTGTTCGCGGTCGGCGCTCTCGAGCGAGCGCACCAGCAGGGCGATCAGGGCCAGCAGGGCGAGCGCGGCGAGGACCACGCCGATGCTGATCGCGGCCGCCGGGCTGCCGATCCCGGTCCGGACCGCGAGCGCGCTGATCAGCGCGACGACGACCGGCAACGCGACGAGCGCGGGCACCGTGTGCCGGATCCTGCTGCCGGCGCCGGTGGCCGCGCCGGTGCGCAGCGGCCCGGACTCGGGGCGGGCGAGGATGGCGCCGACGGCCAGGGCGAGCAGCGCGCCGCCGTAGTAGGGCCCCATGACGCTGTCCGGTCCGCCGCCGACCGGGAACGTCGGTGCGAACAGCCGCGGGACCATGGCGACCAGGGCGATGATCGCGGTGCCGGCCAGCAGCGGGTCGGCGATCCGGAACCGGGTCTGCACGCCGGGCCGCCGGAGCCGGATGTCGATGCCGGCCAGGGCCAGGCCGGCGAGCAGGGTGGCGACCCCGGCGGCCGGGTGGGTGTCCAGGGTGGCGGCGCCGAGCACCGCGGCGAGCAGCGCGAGCAGATAGCCGGCGCCGCGTACGGCCGGGGCGCCGCGGGCCGGAGCGAGCAGGACGAGAGCGAGCCCGGCGGCCACGAGTGCGGCCGCCGGGCTCGACGTCAGAACGTTCTCCGAGGCGGGTACGGGCGAGTTCAGCAGGCTGAGGGTGGCGGCGACGACGACCGCGACCCCGGCGCACCCGGCGAGGATCCGGGACAGCCTGCCCACGTCGCGCGCGATCTGCACCGGTGGAACCCCTCTAAATGTGGGCGTTTCGGCCCAACTGCGAGGGAGTGATCATATCGCGGCGGATGGGATCAAGTGGTCACGCCGGAGGAGACTGGGTCGCCCACTCGAAGCCGTCCTCGACGGTGATCCGGGCGGCGACCGGGGTCAGTTTCCCGGCGTTCTTGTTCGCATGGTGTCCGCAGAACACCAGCGAGCCGCCGCTGGTCAGGGCGATCTCCACCTTTGCGGCGGCGCTGCAGCTGTCGCAGCGGTCGACCAGGGACGGGACGGTGACGATTTCGGGCGACAGCATGGTGGTCATCATCGCTCTCCTGGCTGGGTGGCACTGCAGCGGTCCTGACAGGGGGTAGATCGGTCCGGGGCGGGGGCGGCTTAGCGCTCGCGGCCAAGGCCGGGACCCTGCTACCCGGCGGCAACCCGCAGGACCGGACGGGCCGGACGCGAGGGCCGATAAGCCATACCTGGTCCGAAAGCCCGGAAAGCCATACCGGGCCCTCGACCCGCCGATAGCGTGTTGTGACAAGCACCGAGGAGGCCCCCAAATGCCGGAGGATCCGCAGGAGCGTCCCACGGTCCTCGTCGTCGACGACGAGGAGGATCTGCGCGACATCGTGCGCCGGATGCTCGAGCGCCGGGGCTTCGAGACCCTGATGGCAGGCGACTCCGAGCGGGCCGTCGAGATCTGCCGGGAACACTCCGGCGTCATCGACGTGCTCGTCACCGATCTCGGCCTGCCCGGCGCCGGCGGCGGCGACCTGGCACAGACCGCTACCGGCCTGCGGCCCGAGATGGGCGTCGTCTACATCTCCGGCCTGCCCAAGGACATCGCCGTCTCGAAGGGGCTGATCGCCGAGGACGCCCGGCTGGTCATGAAGCCGTTCACCTCCGAGTTGCTGCTGGAGGCGCTGCGGGCGGTGCTCGCCGAGCGGGCGCCAACCAGCTGACGACCGCACGATAGCGCGCCGCCGGGCCCGGGTCCGGCGGCTTTGCCGTACCCGTGGCGGCCGATCGGCCGAGCCGTGACCACCCGGAAAACCCTTCATTGTTCCGGCCCGGTGGATGGCACCCGGCCCGCACCCGTTCGCTCTCCGGGCCGGCACCCGTCCGCGCCGAACCTGAATGTCAGACATCGATTGTTTGACGTTCGGGGGGATTCACTTGAGGGCAAGGCGAGGGATGACCGGGGTCGCGCTGACGGGACTCGTGGTGGCCGGCGGGGGCATCGCGCTGCCGGGCACGGCGAACGCGGCGACCACGACCGCTACGACGACCGCATACAGCAGCGACGACGCGTACACCTCGAGCTCGCGCAGGACGGTGAACTTCGGCGCCGCCGACAAGCTGGTCGTGGGCAGGCAGTCGGGGGAGACCCGGCTGTCCTATGTGAAGTTCACGCCGAAGGTCCCGGCCGGCGCCACGGTCACCGGCGCGGTGCTGCGCCTGCCCGTCGAGGGCAGCCCGGTCGTCGCGACGCTCGGCCTCTACTCGGTGCCGAACTCGTGGTCGGAGAAGACCATCACCGCGGCGAACGCGCCGAAGGTCGGCTCGCACGTCGCCTCGATCAGGCCGAAGGCCACCGACACCACGCTGAGCTTCGACGTGTCCAAGGTGGTCAAGAAGGCCGGCACGTACGCCTTCGCGCTCAAGTCCGCCTCGACGAACGCGGTGACCCGGCTGCGCTCGATCGAGCACGGCACCGCCACCTCGGGCGGCCCGGAGCTGGTGATCACCACGAAGACCACGACGGCGACGGCCACCCCGCCGCCGGCCACGCCGACCGCGCCGGCCGGATGCATCACCGGCGCGCTGCTCGTGCCGTCCTGCGGCGTGCTCTGGGGCGCCGCGGCCGGTGGCTTCACCGACACCCCGCGCGACCAGGCACTCAAGGACTGGGAGGCGCTGACCGGCCGTACCGCGACGATCTACCACACGTACCACAAGGGCGACGAGCAGTTCCCGACCAACGACGAGATGGCCATGACGCAGGACCCGAAGAACCCGCGGGTGCTGCTGCTCAACTGGAAGGTCGCCTACAACTCCACCTGGGCCAAGGTCGCGGCCGGCGCCCAGGACGCCCGGATCGACAAGTGGTCGGCGTACGTCAAGAAGAACTACCAGCAGAAGTTCTTCCTCGCGCTGCACCACGAGCCGGAGAACGACGTGTCCACCTCGGCCTCCTCGGGCATGACAGCCAAGGACTACGCGGCCATGTACCGCCACGTCATCACCCGGCTGCGGGCCAACGGCGTTACCAACGCCGTCAACGTGATCGCGTACATGGGCAACGAGAAGTGGATGGCCCAGTCCTGGTGGAAGGACCTGTACCCGGGCGACGCGTACGTCGACTGGATCGGCCTCGACTCCTACGTCAGCGTCGAGAAGGACTACTACCACTACGGCGACATGGGCGACATCCTCGACCGGCAGCCGACCGGCGGCGGCCTCGGCTGGTACGACTGGGCCGTCAAGAACCACCCGGCCAAGCCGATCATGGTTGCCGAGTGGGGCATGTACCACCGCACCAAGTCGATCACGGACAAGTCGGCGGCGTTCAACACCGTCGTCCCCGAGCTCAAGGCGCACCCGGCGGTCAAGGCGGTCGTCTACTTCGACACCGCCAGCGACGACGAGGGCGACCGGGACATCTCGGTGAACTCGAAGGCGAGCAGCCTCGCCGCGTTCAAGAAGGTTGCCGCGGACCCGATGTTCAAGGTGTCGATCGGCAAGTAGAGCCCTGCTCAACCCCCCGAAAACCGGGCCGGTCCGCTGTCGCGGGCCGGCCCGGCCGGCTATCCGGGCCAGGGCACCGTCAGCTCGCCGCGGCGCCACCGGGCCGGGCCGTCGAGCACCGGCCGGCCCTCCCGGAACCTCGCGACCGTGCCGAGCCAGCGCTGCCGGGCACCGAACGGCGTCGCCGACGCGTCCCAGGCCGCGCCGAGCGTGGCCAGCAGGTCGTGCACGCCCGACCCGGGCACGTTGTGGTGGATCAGGGCCTTCGGCAGCCGCTCGGCGAACGTCGCCGGATGGTCCAGATCGGACAGCCGCGCCGACAGGGTGAGCGTGCGCGGGCCGGCCGCGTCCGCGACCGCCCACGTCGCGATCCGGCCCAGCTCGTCGCAGGTGCCCTCGACCAGCAGCGCGCCGGTTCCGGTCATCGTCGCCCAGGCCGACGCCACCTCGTCCTCGGGGTACTGGCGCAGCACGTTGAACGCGCGTACCACCACCGGGCTCAGGCCGGCCAGTTCGAAGCCGCCGCGGCGGAACTCGAGCAGCGGCGGGTCCGCGTACGGCTGGGCGTCGCTGACCCGTACCGGATCGATCTCGAGGCCCACGACCGCGACGTCCGGCCGGACCGAGGCCGCGAGGCGGCGGCGAAGCTCGACGGCCGTGATCGGCGTCGCGCCGTACCCGAGGTCCACGACCAGCGGCGCGGCCGCGGCCGCGAGCAGTTCCCCGCACCGGTACGCGATGAAGTTGTCGACCCGGCGCAGCCGATTGGGGTTGGTGGTGCCCCGGGTGACCGCGCCGAGCGGCTTCATGAGGCTTGCTCGCGGGCCACCTTGTGCTGCGCGGCCTGTGCGATCGGGCGGACCACCAGGCGGTCGATGTTGACGTGCTGCGGGCGGGTGGCGACCCACGCGACGCAGTCGGCGATGTCGTCCGCGACCAGCGGCTCGCGCACCCCGGCGTAGATCGCGTCGGCCTTGCCCGGGTCGCCGAGCCGGTTGAGCGAGAACTCCTCGGTGCGCACCATGCCGGGGTCGATCTCGACGACCCGTACCGGCCGCCCGGCGAGCTCCAGCCGCAGCGTGCCGACCAGCGCGGTCTGTGCGTGCTTCGCGGCCGTGTAGCCCGCGCCGCCCTCGTAGACCGTGAAGGCCGCGGTCGAGCCGATGGTGACGACCGTGCCGGCGCCGCTCGCCTCGATCGCGGGCAGCAGGGCCTGGGTGACGCGCAGGGTGCCGAGCACGTTCACGTCGTACATCCACTGCCAGTCGGCGGCCGATCCGGCGGCCACCGGGTCCATGCCGCGGGCGCCGCCCGCGTTGTTGACCAGCAGGGTGACCGGGGCGCCGAGGCCGGCAACCGAGGCGGCCAGGGCCGCGACCGACGCGTCGGAGGTAACGTCGCAGGCGAATGCGGTGGCGTCCGGGCCGATCTCCGCGACCAGCTTCTCGAGGCGGTCCAGCCGGCGGGCGGCGGCCACCACGTGGAAGCCCTCGGCGCGGGCCAGCCGGCGTGCGGTCGCCGCACCGATGCCGCTGGATGCCCCGGTGACGACGGCGATGTTCTTCTGCACCATCCTTTGATCCTGCCTCACCCCTGCGGGAGAGCTGGGTCACCCCCGGGCTCCTGGCGTTGGTAGGGGCCCCGGAGATGGGGAAGATGAACGACGGCGTAACAGTTGTCCGTTACGTTTGACCGCCTTTCGAAGGGATCACGACGTGGCTGAGCTGCGGGCCGCAGGCCGCTGGCCGACACCCCGGCGCATCGCCACCCTCTCGGTACACACCTCGCCGCTCGAGCAGCCCGGCACGGGCGACGCCGGCGGCATGAACGTGTACATCGTCGAGGTCTCCAAGCGGCTGGCCGAGCGCGACGTCCAGGTCGAGATCTTCACCCGGGCCACGTCGAGCGAGCTGCCGCCGGTGGTCGAGATGGCGCCCGGCGTGATCGTGCGGCACGTCACGGCCGGCCCGTTCGAGGGCCTCTCCAAGGAAGAGCTGCCGTCGCAGCTGTGCGCGTTCACCAACGGCGTGCTGCGGGCCGAGGCGGCCCGCCCGCCGGGCTCCTACGACCTGATCCACTCCCACTACTGGATGTCCGGGCAGGTCGGCTGGCTGGCCCGGGAGCGCTGGGGCGTGCCGCACGTGCACACCGCGCACACCCTCGCCAAGGTCAAGAACCGGCTCATCGCCGAGGGGGACCGGCCGGAACCGAACTCGCGGGTCATCGGCGAGGAGCAGGTCATCGCCGAGGCGGACCGCCTCGTGGCGAACACCCGCTTCGAGGCGAAGGACCTGGTCGGCTCCTACGGCGCCGACCCGACCCGGCTCACGGTGGTGCAGCCGGGCGTCGACCTCGAGCGTTTCCGGCCCCGGTCGACCAAGTCGGCGGACCGGCGCCTGCTGGGCCTGCCCGAGCGGGGGCACGTGGTCGCGTTCGTCGGCCGGATCCAGCCGCTCAAGGGCCCCGACGTGCTGATCCGGGCGCTGGCCTCGGAGCCGCTGCGCGACGAGGAGGTGACGGTGGTGATCTGCGGCGGGCCCAGCGGCAGCGGCCTGGACCGGCCCACCGCGCTGATCGAGCTGGCCGCCTCGCTGGGTGTCTCCGACAAGGTGCGGTTCGTCGCGCCCCGCACCGGCGAGTCGCTCGCCGCGCTCTACCGGGCCGCCGACCTGGTCGCCGTCCCGTCACACAACGAGTCGTTCGGGCTGGTCGCGCTCGAGGCGCAGGCCTGCGGCACGCCGGTGGTCGCCGCGGCGGTCGGCGGCCTGGTCACGGCCGTCACCGACGGGAAGAGCGGGGTGCTGGTGGACGGCCACGACCCGGGCGACTGGGCCCGGGTGCTGGCGGGCCTGCTGCTGACGCCGGCGCGCCGGTCGCTGCTCGCGGCGGGCGCCGTCCGGCACGCCAGGAACTTCTCCTGGGACCGGACCGCCGACGGGCTGTTGCGGGTCTACCGCGAGGCGGTTACCGAGCATCGTGCGCTGATAGCGGCGCGTCTGGCAGGCTCGTTCTCATGGTGAGCGACGTCGGTGAGCTGATCGAGCGTGTCTGCGCGGAACGCGAGTTGCCGTGCGAGCCGACCGGCGATTCGTCCTGGGTGGTGACGCTGCCCGGCACGCACAAGCTCAAGACCGCCTGCAACCTCATCGTCGGCGAGCACGCGCTGCGGGTCGAGGCGTTCGTGATGCGCCACCCGGACGAGAAGCGGGAGGAGCTCTGGGCCTGGCTGCTGCGCCGCAACGCGCGCATGTACGGCGTCGGCTTCTCGATCGACGCCGCCGGCGACGTCTACCTGACCGGCCGGGTCAGCCTGAAGGGCCTGGACGAGGACGAGCTGGATCGGCTGCTCGGCGCGGTACTGACCTATGCGGACGAGTCCTTCGACTCGATGCTGGAGATCGGGTTCGGCTCCTCGATCCGCCGGGAGTGGGAGTGGCGGGTCAAGCGCGGCGAGTCCCTGGCCAACCTGCAGGCCTTCGCCCATTTCGCGGATCCGTCGCCCGAGAGCACGGGCCGGGAGTAGGAAAAGGCGGGGGAAAAAATGCGCCGGCGGCGGCGAGCGACGCCCATCCCCATAGGCGTCGCCCGCACTAACCGCCGGTCTCGGGTTGCGCCGTCCCCCAACGGCTGATGCCACCCGTCCCCGAACGCCGATCCGCGGTGACCCTATGGGTCGACCCGTTCCCCGAACTGACGGCTCGGCGTCCATTGACCACGCTAGTTGGGCCGGTCGAGGCCCACAAGCCAGTTGGCTGTCTGCCATCTGTCTGAACCGTCACATGAGGCAACTCCAACCTCACGGATGATGCGGCAATCAGACGTCCGGCCCGTTGCCCATTTCCGGGCGGCTTCGGAATCCCGATCCTATTCGGGTGCCCGGTGCTCAATCGACGGCCGGAACCGCGACCTGCAGGGACACGCCGGCGTTCCCCTGCGGCACGACCGCCGCGGCCGGGACGGCGGTGGCCGGCGGCGCGAGGGCGGCCTCGCGCAGGGCCGCCGCGCGGCGCTCGCGCGAGGGCCCGGACACGATCTGGCCCGCGGCCACCAGCAGGCCGATCGCCGCGCAGCCGAGCCAGAGCACCAGATCACCCAGGTGTTCCTGGACGAATCCGCCGACGATCGGTGCCAGCGCCGCGCCTCCCGACCAGGACAGGGAGTTCACGCCCTGGTACCGGCCGCGCAGGTGCGCCGGCGACAACTCCGCGATCAGCGCCGAGTTCGACGGTGACTGCAGCATCTCGCCCACCGTCCAGATCACCACGGAGAGGGCGTACAGCGCGGCGGTGCCGGCGAAGGCGTTCAGCCCGAAACCCACGCCGATGATCAGGGTGGACAGCGCCAGGACCCGGGACCGGCCGTGGCCCTCGATCAGCCTGGGGATGAACAACTGACCCGCGACGATCATCAGGCCGTTGATCGCGATCACCCAGCCGAAGGTCGCCGGGCTCAGGCCGTCGGCGCTCATCGCGATCGGCATCGTCGAGAGGTGCTGCATGATCACCAGGACGAGGAAGAAATTCAGCGCCACGAAGGTCATGAAGACCCGGTCGCGGAAGATCGTCCCCAGCCCCGGTCCGCCCCTGGCCCGCGGTGCCGAGGCCGTGCGCGACGCCCGGCGCGGCCGGGTCTCGGCCAGGAAGATCAGGCTGATCACGGCCGTTATCAGCGTGGTTCCCGCGTCCACCACGAAGAGCAGCAGGTAGTCGAACTGGGCGGCGAAGCCGGCCAGGACGGCCGCGCTCGCGAAGCCCAGGTTGATCGCCCAGTAGTTCAGCGAGTAGGCCCTGATCCGGTCGCTGTCCGGGACCACGTCGACCATCATGGCCTGGAACGCGGGGCGGACCCCCTCGGCGAAGACGCCGAGCAGCAGCGCTCCCGCGAGGATCTGCCAGAAGCCCTGCGCGAGGCCGAGCCCGAGCATGAGCGCGGCCGCGCCGAACTGCGCCGTGAGCATCGTCGGCCGACGGCCCCACCGGTCGGTGAGCACGCCCCCGGTCATCGTGCCGACCGCGCCGCCCACCCCGTACGCCCCCAGCACGAGGCCCGCCTGGCTCTGGCTGAAATGTTGCTGCCCGGTGAGGTAGATGGCCAGGTAGACGACCACGAACGAGCCGAGCCGGTTGATCAGCGTGCCGGTCCAGAGGAACCAGAAGTGTCGCGGCAGGCCGCCGGCCGCCTGCTGTAACCATCCCCGCACGCCGAACCTCCGTAAGCACCGAACAACCCCCGCAGCCTTACAAAATACGGATCTTCGGCCGCCGGCGCAGCAGCATTTCCACGTGGTGGTCGCCACTTGGGGTCCCCGCACGCGCGGGCCCGGCCTGGGGCAGGATGGAGGGCATGACTGTGGGGACCCTTGTGCTGCTGCGGCACGGCGAGAGCGAGTGGAACGCCAAGAACCTCTTCACCGGCTGGGTCGACGTCGACCTCAACGCCAAGGGTGAGACCGAGGCGCGGCGCGGCGGCGAGTTGCTGAAGGAGCACGGCCTGCTGCCCGACGTCGTGCACACCAGCCTCCTGCGGCGCGCGATCCGGACCAGCGAGATCGCGCTGCACACCGCGGACCGGCACTGGATCCCGGTGCGGCGCTCGTGGCGGCTCAACGAGCGCCACTACGGCGCCCTGCAGGGCAAGGACAAGAAGCAGACCCTTGAGGAGTACGGCGAGGAGCAGTTCATGCTCTGGCGCCGCTCCTACGACACCCCGCCGCCGCCGATCGCCGACGACGACGAGTTCTCGCAGTTCGCCGACCCGCGCTACGCGGCGCTGCCGCCGGAGCTCAAGCCGCGCACCGAATGCCTCAAGGACGTGCTCGCCCGCGCCCTGCCGTACTGGTACGACGCGGTCGTGCCGGACCTGTTCGCGGGCAGGACGGTGCTGGTCGCCGCGCACGGCAACTCGCTGCGCGCGATCGTCAAGCACCTCGACCAGATCTCGGACGAGGCGATCGCCAAGCTCAACATCCCGACCGGCATCCCGCTGCGCTACGACCTGGACGACGACCTGCGCCCGGTCACCGCCGGCGGCGCGTACCTCGACCCGGAACTGGCCAAGGAGGCCGCCGCGGCGGTCGCCAGCCAGGGCCGCTGACCCACCCGGACAGCCAGGACGCCGGGACACCCCCAGTGGTGTCCCGGCGTTCGGGGTTATCGGTCAGCCGGCGACGGGTTCGCCGGTGATCAGGTAGATCATCTGCTCGCCGGCGTTCACGGCGTGGTCGGCGTACCGCTCGTAGAAGCGGCCCAGCAGGGCGCCGTCGATGGCGGTCTCCGCGCCGTACGGCCAGTCGTCGTGCAGCAGCACCTTGAACAGGTCGCGCTCGAGCTCGTCCATGGCGTCGTCGTCCTTCTCCAGCTCCGCGGCCAGGTCGGCGTTGGGGCTGGCCAGGACGGTGGTGATCTTCTCGGCCATGCGGTCGGCGGCCTCGGCCATCTGCCGGAAGACGGGCCGCAGCTCGGCGGGCACCGCGGGCGACGGGTGCCTGCGCAGGGCGGTCTTGGCGACGTGCTCGGCCAGGTCGCCCATCCGCTCCAGGTCGGCGGAGATGTGCAGGGCGGTGATGAGCGTCCGCAGGTCGCTGGCGACCGGCGCCTGCCGGGCGATGCTGTCCATCACCTTCGCCTCGACCTGGCGGTAGATCTCGTCGACCTCGGCGTCCCGGTCCATGACCACGCCGGCTGCCTCCCGGTCGGCCTTCAGCAGGGCGGTGGTCGCCTTGCGCATCGCGGCGCGCACCGACTCCGCCATGGTCACCAGCAGGCGACTGACCTCCGCCAGGTCGGCCTGAAACTCCTCGCGCATGATTTCTCGTCCCGGGGTTCGGGGCTGGCCCTTACCGGGGCGGCAGCCATGGTGAGCAGCACTTGCAGGAGCAACGCTAGGGGTGCGCGGCGGCCTGAACATGAACGGCGGTGAACGACGCCGGGCCTGATGGTGAACATTGTTCGAAGCGCGCCGGGTTTGTCCGGTTGGACGTACGGTTCAGGTAAACAATGCCCCTACGATCGCAGCGTGAATCCGGTGTACGGCACCACCTTGGTCCTCGCCGCCCTCGCCATCGGCGTGGTGGCCGGGTTCCTGCTGTCCAGGGCCCGCCGCGCCGGCTCGGCCGATCAGGCGCCCGACAACGCCCCGGCCGCCCGGCCGGCCAAGGGGGGACGAAAGATCGACACCGACACCGACAACGAGCGTACCGGCGAACTCGGACTCAAGGGTCTCGGCCGCAAGAGCCTGGACTCGCTGCGCGTCGGCGTCGTCGTGCTCGACGCCGCGGACGAGCCCGTACTGGTCAACCCGGCGGCGCGGGCGATGGGGCTGCTGCGCTCGGGCGGCGCGCCCGGCACGATCGCGGCGCACCCGATCCTGCGTACGCTGGCCGGTCAGGTGCGGCGCACGGGCGTGCGCCGCGAGGTCGAGCTGGACCTGCCCCGCGGCCGCGCGGGCGGCGCCCAGGCCCCGCTCGGGTTGCACCTGCGCGCCGTGGCCCTGAACGGCACCCACGTCGCCGTCGAGGCCGCGGACGTCACCGAGTCGCACCGCCTGGCCCGGGTCCGCCGGGACTTCGTCGCCAACGTCAGCCACGAGCTGAAGACCCCGATCGGGGCGCTCCAACTGCTCGCCGAGGCGCTGCTGGACGCCACCGAGCTGCCGGTCGAGGAGGTGCCGGACCGGTCCGAGGACCTGGTCGCGGCGCGCCGGTTCGCCGAGCGCATCCACCACGAGTCCGCCCGGATGGGCCGGCTCGTCAACGAGTTGCTCGAGCTGACCCGGCTGCAGGGCGCGGAGCCGCTGCCCGCCCCGGAGCCGATCGCGATGGACTGGGTGATCGCCGAGGTGGTCGACCGCACCCGCACCACGGCGTCGGCCAAGGGCATCGAGGTCGTCTACGCCGGCCCGAAGGGCGCGACCGTGTACGGCAGCGACAGCCAGGTCGCCACCGCCGTGACCAACCTCGTCGAGAACGCGATCGCCTACTCGGGCGAGGACACCAAGGTGGCGCTCGCCCTGCGCGAGGCCGAGGACTGGATCGAGATCGACGTCACCGACCAGGGCATCGGCATCGCACCGCACGACGTCGACCGGATCTTCGAACGCTTCTACCGCGCCGACCAGGCCCGCTCGCGCTCCACCGGTGGCACCGGCCTCGGCCTGGCCATCGTCAAGCACATCGCCACCAACCACGGCGGCCGGGTCGACGTGACCAGCACGCTCGGCGGTGGCTCGACGTTCACTCTGCGCCTACCGGCACACCCCCCGGACGTACCCATGCCGTTACCGGCGGCGATTGAGATCGAGTCCGGCACGGCCGGGCTCCCTTCGGCCTGATCAGGCCGGCCCCGAAGGAAGGAACCCCCATTGGCTCGCGTGCTCGTGGTCGAGGATGAAGAGTCGTTCTCCGATGCCCTGTCGTACATGCTGCGCAAGGAGGGCTTCGAGGTGTCGGTCGCTCCGACCGGGACCTCGGCGCTGACGCAGTTCGACCGGACCGGCGCCGACATCGTCCTGCTGGACCTCATGCTGCCCGAGATGTCCGGCACCGAGGTGTGCCGGCAACTGCGTCAGCGCTCCAGCGTGCCGATCATCATGGTGACCGCCCGCGATAGCGAGATCGACAAGGTCGTCGGCCTGGAGATCGGCGCGGACGACTACGTCACGAAGCCGTACTCGCCGCGCGAACTGGTCGCCCGGATCCGCGCGGTCCTGCGTCGCCAGGGTGCGGAGCCGGCCGAGGTGACGACGCCGACGCTGGCGGCCGGCCCGGTCCGGATGGACGTGGAACGACACGTGGTGACCGTCGACGGCACCTCGGTGCAGCTGCCGCTGAAGGAGTTCGAGCTGCTCGAACTCCTGCTGCGCAACGCCGGCCGGGTGCTCACCCGGGGCCAGCTGATCGACCGGGTCTGGGGCGCCGACTACGTCGGCGACACGAAGACCCTTGACGTACACGTGAAGCGGCTGCGCTCCAAGGTGGAGCCGGAACCGTCGGCGCCGCGCTACATAGTCACCGTGCGAGGTCTGGGTTACAAGTTCGAGCCGTGAGCCGGTCAGGGCTGTTGCGGCGGCGTCGCGGGCTCCCGCCCGCCGCGCCTGCCCGGCGCCCCGGCCGCCTGGGCGGCGACCGTGGCGGGGTGCGGCGCGACCAGCTTCGACTGCAGCCTGATGTCACAGAGCCGGGCCAGTTCGTCGTAGGCGTCCTGGCCGATCAGCGCGATCAGCTCCGGGCCGTATGACCGGAACATCGGCTCGGTGCCGACGTGCGCGTCCGGCGAGGACGTGCACCACCAGTCGAGGTCGTGCCCGCCGGGTCCCCAGCCGCGCCTGTCGAACTCGGTAAGCGTGGAGAGCAGGTACTTGCTGCCGTCCGGCCGCTTCGTCCAGTCCTGCTCGCGGCGCACCGGCAACTGCCAGCAGACGTCCGGCTTGTAGGTCAGCGGGTGCACGCCGTCGCGCAGCGCCTGCGCGTGCAGCGCGCAGCCGCCGCCCCCGGCGAAGTCGGCGTCGTTGAGGAACACGCACGGCCCGTCGGCGGACTGCGTCGCCGTGCGCCGGGCCGGCTTGGTGCCGTCGACGCTGTCCATCTCGGTGTAGTTCTTGAACCCGCGCCGGTAGTGCTGCCACGTCTCGGGCGTCAGCTTGGCCGCGGCGACCTTGGTCCGGTTCTCGTCGTCGGCGTCGGTGAAGAACGCGCCGTGCGAGCAGCAGCCGTCCTGGGCGCGGCCGGCGATGATGCCGTGGCAGGCCGACCCGAAGACGCAGGTCCACCGGGACAGCAGCCAGGTCAGGTCGGCGCGGACCACGTGCTGGTCGTCGGCCGGGTCGGTGAACTCGATCCATTCACGGGGAAAGTCGAGGGGGACCTCGCGGGCGCGGGCGGCAGCCGCCTCGTCCATCATGATGCGAATCTGGGTGCGGCGGCTCACCTGGGACAGCGTACGCGCGTGGGTGACCGCGGCCGGATCGGCTGCCTGGTTTGCCACTGTTTACGCCGACCGAGGAGCTGGCAGCCGGGCCCGGCGGGTCTACCCTTGAGCCGTGGCTTCCCGCGTCCCCGTACTCCTGTCCAGTTCGTCCGTCTTTCCCGAGCCGACCGCCGCGGCGTTCGAGATGGCGGCGACGCTGGGCTACGACGGTGTCGAGGTCATGGTCTGGACCGACGCCGTCAGCCAGGACGCCGGTGCCCTGCAGGGCCTGGCCGCCCACTACGGCGTGCCGGTCCTCTCGGTGCACGCGCCCTGCCTGCTGGTGACCCAGCGGGTCTGGAGCCCGGATCCCTGGGAGCGGCTCAACCGCGCCGCCGTGCTGGCCGAGACGCTGGGCGCGCCGACCGTGGTCGTGCACCCGCCCTTCACCTGGCAGCGCGACTACGCCCGCAACTTCGCCGCGGGCCTGGCCAAGGTGCAGGTCCGGCATCCGGACACCAACTTCGCCATCGAAAACATGTACCCCGTGCGGATGGCCGGGCGAAACTTCGTCCCGTACGTGCCGGGGTGGGATCCGACCGAGGCCGGCTACGACGCCTACACGCTCGACCTGTCGCACGCCGCCGCCTCACGGACGGACTCGCTGGTCATGGCCGACCGGATGGGTTCCGGCCTCAAGCACGTGCACCTGGGCGACGGCACCGGCGAGGGCCGCGACGAGCACCTGGTGCCCGGGCGGGGCAACCAGCCCTGCGCCGAGCTGCTGCAGTCGCTGGCCGGCCGCGGCTTCCGGGGCTCGGTGGCGCTGGAGGTCTCCACCCGCAAGGTGACCAGCCGGGCGGTCCGCGAGGCGGACCTGCGGGAGTCGCTCGCCTTCGCCCGGCACCACCTGGCGCCGGCCGCGTCCGCGACCCCGGCGGCTACGCGGGCGTGAGGGTCGCGGCGCGCTTGCGGGCGCGGTGCGCCGCCACGTGCGAGCGGGTCGCGCAGCGCTCGGAGCAGAAGCGCCGGCAGTTGTTGGACGACGTGTCGAGATAGACGTTGCCGCAGCGCTCGTCGGCGCAGATGCCGAAGCGGGCGCTGCCGTACTCGCACAGCCACACCGACAGGCCCCAGACGGCGCCGGCCAGGTATTCCGAGCTCACGGACGCGCCGCGGCTGGTGACGTGCATGTGCCAGTCGGAGGCGTCGTGCCCGGAGATGCGCGGCTGCACCGGGTATGCCTCGAGAAGCGCGTTCAGCTCGGTGACGGCCTCGGTGTCGCGGCCCGTGGTGCCGTATTCGAAGATGTCGCGCAGCCGGCGCTGGGCACGGCGGAACGACCCGAGGTCCTTCTCGCCCACCTCGTCGCGCATCCAGGCAAGATCCTCGCTGAACAGGGATCTGAGCCCGTCGATGTCGCCGAGCCCGACGTTGACGAGCTCGACCGCCGTACGCGCGTACGCATCGAAGTTCACCCGACAACCGTAGCCTCACCTCGGGCGACAACACAGCTCCGCGACGACTGGCGCGGCTACGAAGGATACGCTCGGACCATGCTCCGTTCCGTCTTTCTCGCCGCCGCCGGGTCGTCCCGGATGGAGCGGCTGGTCTCCACCGCCCCGGTCACCAAGGGCATCGTCCGCCGGTTCGTCGCCGGCGAGGGCGTCGACGACGCGCTTCGCACGAGCCGCGAGCTTGCCGACGACGGCCTCGCGATCAGCCTCGACTATCTGGGCGAGGACACCCTCACGGCGGAGCAGGCGACCGCGACCCGCGATCAGTACCTGACGCTGCTCGGCCGGCTGAAGGCCGCGGGGCTCACCCCGGCGGCCGAGGTCAGCGTCAAGCTGTCCGCGCTGGGGCAGAAGGTCGACGACCGGATGGCCTACGACTACGCGCACGAGATCTGCGTCGCGGCGGCCGCCGCCGGCACCACGGTCACGCTCGACGCCGAGGACCACACCACCACGGACTCGACGCTGGAGATCCTCGCCGAGCTGCGCAAGGACCACCCGGCCACCGGTGCGGTGCTGCAGGCGTACCTGCGCCGGACCGAGGGGGACTGCCGCGAGCTGGCCACGGCGGGGTCGCGGGTGAGGCTCTGCAAGGGCGCCTACGCGGAGCCCGAGTCGGTCGCGTTCCAGTCGGCGCTCGACGTCGACAAGGCGTACGTGCGCTGCCTCAACATCCTGATGTCCGGCGACGGCCACCCGATGATCGCGACGCACGACCCGCGGCTGATCGCCATCGCCGAGGACCGGGCGCGCTGGTTCGACCGCTCGGCCGACGAGTTCGAGTTCCAGATGCTCTACGGCACCCGCCCGGAGGAGCAGGCCCGGCTCGCCGCCGCCGGCCACACCGTGCGCGTCTACGTCCCCTACGGCGACCAGTGGTACGGCTACCTGATGCGCCGCCTGGCGGAGCGCCCGGCAAATATCGCGTTTTTCGGCAAGGCCCTCGTTAGTAGGAAGTAAGTAATCTTTTGGGGTAAAACGCGCCTCACGTGGCGTGTCGGCTTGACTTTTTGCGGTTATTTCACGGAACGCATCGCCTTGATCACAGCAGTCTCGATACCGTACTGATGACACGCGCGCCCACCCGCCGCGGCGCAAGGCCTGACCGGCCGCGGCGGAGGCGCCTGCGAAAGGATCGGTGCGAGGAGATGACGGGTCCAGCCCAAGCCGAGGAGCGTCTCGCCGAGGTGCGCTTCCTGACCGTGGCCGAGGTCGCCGCGCTCATGCGGGTATCCAAGATGACCGTCTACCGGCTCGTCCACGGCGGTGAACTCAACGCCGTGCGGGTCGGCCGCTCGTTCCGTGTGCCGGAGCACGCCGTCCACACGTATCTGCGCGGAGCGTTCAGCCAAACCGCCTGACCCGGGGGCGTGTTGGTCCTGGATCCGGCGGGCCGCTACGCTGGAGCGGTTCGCCCCTGATATCTGCGTGCGTCCAACTCGGCGCCGGATGCGGGGCGTGCCGCCGTCAAGCTCGGTCGGGTGTGCCTGCGGGTGCGCAGGGACCGGCCCCACATGGTTTCGAGAGGCATTTCGTATGGGCTCCGTGGTCAAGAAGCGTCGCAAGCGTATGGCGAAGAAGAAGCACCGTAAGCTGCTGCGCAAGACCCGCGTCCAGCGTCGCCGTCTCGGCAAGTGATGACCGGCCGGGCATGACACCCGGCCCGTTCACTTGCCTCCAGCACCGTCGCATGCGAAAGGCGCGTCCGTGGTGACGTCTCTACCCGCGGCCCCGCCGAGGGTCGTCGTGGTCACCGGGGTGAGTCGCTATCTCGGTGCCCGCGTCGCGTCCCGGCTCGCCGCGGACCCCCGCGTTGAACGTGTCATCGGCCTGGATCCGCACGAACCGTCGCCGGCCCTCTCGGGCCTGTTGGCGGATGTCGAGCTGATCCAGGCCGACGCGCGTGCCTCGGTGGGCGTCCTCGCCGAGCTGGGCGCCGAGGTGATCGTGCACCTGGCGGTCACCAGCGCGCCCGATCCGCAGAGCGGCGGGCGCGTGGCGATGAAGGAACAGAACGTCATCGGCACGATGCAGCTGCTCGCCGGTGCCCAGAGCGCCGGCCGGCTGCGCAAGCTGGTGGTGCGCTCCTCCACGGCCGCCTACGGCGCGTCGTTCCGCGACCCGGCCGTATTCACCGAGGACACCGAGCCCCGGGCCGTGCCGCGTGGCTCGTTCGCCCGGGACATCCTCGACATCGAGGGCTACGTGCGCGGCTTCCGCCGCCGGCGTCCCGAGGTCGGTGCCACCGTGCTGCGGTTCGCGCCCTTCATCAGCTCGACCGCCGAGACGTCGCTGACCCGCTACTTCGCCCAGCCGCTGGTGCCGACCGTGCTGGGCCGCGACGCCCGGCTGCAGTTCGTGCACGTCGACGACGCGCTGGAGATCGTGCACCGGTCGGTGGTCGAGGACCACCCGGGCACCTTCAACGTCGCGGGCGACGGCGTGCTCGCGCTCTCCCAGGCCGTGCGCCGGGCCGGCCGGATCTCCCTGCCGCTGCCCGAGGGCACCCTCTCGTCGTTCGCCGCGCTCGCCCGCAACGTGGGCGTCGGCCAGATCGGGCTGGACCAGATCGACCTGTTCGTGCACGGCCGGGTGGTCGACACGACCCGCCTGGTCAAGGAGTTCGGGTTCCGGCCGCGCAGCACCGCGGCCGCCTTCGACGACTTCATCAACGGTCACCGCAACGGCGCCTCGCTGAGCGCCGACCGACTGGCCGCCGCCGAGCGGGCCATCCTCGACGGCATCCGCCGGGTCCGGGCCGTTGCGACGCAGGACCAGGAGCGCGTGCAGCTATGACCCAGGACGAGTTTCATGCGGCGCTGCCCGGGCACACCGACTTCGAGCTGCCGGCCGACGTGCCGGCGAGGCCGTTGAACGGGCGGCGGCCGGGCCGCAAGCCCGCCCGCGCGGCGGTCGAGGGCCCGCCGGCCCCGGAGCTGACCGGCTCGGCCGAGCCGGAGCAGGCGGCCATCGAGGCGGAGCCGACGCCGGAGCCGGTGGCGGACCCGACGCCGGAGCCGGTGGCGGAGTCCGTCGGCACGATCGACATCTGGGACCAGCGGGTGGCGAGCGGCCTCGCCTTCCTCCGGCGGCGCCTGGCCGGCGCCTACGACATCGACGACTTCGGTTTCGATCCCGAGCTCACCGACGCCGTCTTCCACCCGATGCTCAAGGTGCTCTACCGGGACTGGTTCCGCACCGAGGTCTTCGGCATCGAAAACGTCCCGGAGGCCGACGGCGGCCTCGTCGTCGGCAACCACTCCGGCACGGTGGCGCTCGACGCGCTCATGCTCACCGTCGCCCTGCGCGACCAGCACCCGGGCGACCGGCACCTGCGGCTGCTCGGCGCCGACCTGGTGTTCCGCATGCCGGTGCTGTCCGAATTGGCCCGCAAGGCCGGCGCGACGGTGGCCTGCAACCCGGACGCCGAGCGGCTGATGCGCGAGGGCGAGCTGGTCGGCGTCTTCCCCGAAGGCTTCAAGGGCATCGGCAAGCACTATTCGGAGCGTTACAAGCTGCAGCGCTTCGGCCGGGGCGGCTTCGTCTCGGCGGCGCTGCGCACCGGCACCCCGATCATCCCGGTCGCGATCGTCGGCGCCGAGGAGATCTATCCGATACTTGCCGACCTCAAGCCGCTGGCCCGGCTGCTCGGCATGCCGTACTTCCCGGTGACGCCGACCTTCCCGTGGCTCGGCCCGCTGGGCCTGGTTCCGCTGCCCAGCAAGTGGCTCATCGAGTTCTGCCCGCCGATCCCGACCGCGCACCTCATCGAGCACGCGGACGATCCGATGGTCGTCTACAACCTCGCCGACGAGGTGCGTGAGACGATTCAGGCGACGATTCATTCCCTTTTGGAGAAGCGGCCCGACCCGTTCGGCCGCTAACCTGACAAGTGAGGGGCGGCCCGGACTCTTGCAGTCCGACACCGCCCCTCGCCACGTGTGGCGCCTGTTCAGCTTCCGAAGATTCCGCCCAGGATCCCGCCGAGCAGACCCTTGTCCTCTTCGGCCGGTGCGTCGTGCGGATCGTCCGAGTTCAGCGGCGACGGCAGGATCGACGGGTCCGCCGGGGAGCCGGCGGGGGTCCGGGTGCCGGGCGTGCCGCCGACGGCCGGGTCGGTCACCGGGCCGCCGGTGGTCTTCGGCTTGCCCTTCTTGTCCCGGTCGCCGCTGCCGGTCGTCGCTTCCTTCTGACCGTGCCCCTGCTGGTACTCGGGGGTGGTTGAGGTCGCGGCGCCGGTCGCGCACTCGCGCAGCTTGGGCCCGATGGCGTCACCGCCGGCCTGCGTCACCGTGTCGCACTGAAGGCCGGCGCGCAGGTCGTCGGCGCGGTTGTGCACGGCATCGAGCAGGCTCATCGACTCCAGCGCCCGCTCGCGGTTGTTCGCGGAAAGCCGCTCCAGCCTCGGGCTGAGCACCCGGCGCTGGCTCTCGACGAAGGTGTCGACGGAGTTCAGCGGCGCCTTGTCCTTGCGGGCCACCGCCGCCGACGTGAGCAGCTTGACGCCCTGCCGGGTGTCGTTGTCCATGTCGCCCAGGACGTTGCCGAAGCTCGGGTCGTCGCCCTTCATCGCGGCCGCCTCGGCGAGCCGGTTGCGGGCGAACGTCAGCGACAGCTGACCCCGGGTGACGTCCGAGCCGGCCATCGCCAGCTGGGCGCGTTCGGTCGAGCGCTTGACGCCGTACAGGGCGTCGCCCGGTGCGGCGTTCTCGCTGGCGGCGGAGATTCCGGAGACGGCCATGGCACCGGCGGCAACGCCGATGACGATCGCGCCGCGAGCCCGGATCCGGCGGCCGAACAGTTTCCGGACCGGTTCGGCGCTCTTCTGCCACTCGGCCCGTTCTTGCGCGGTGGCGGCGGCGGTCGCTCCGATGCCGTCCCGTTCGGCGGTGGCCACGAGCATCGCTCGCAGGCCCGTCCGGAACTCGAGATCCACCTGGACCCCGGATCGTGCCGCGGAGAGGCTATGCCCGATGGCGACCAGCTCGGCGAGTTGCTCGTCGGCTGGGCCCCGGGTGTGATGGCGACGGCCGCCGTTGGTCTCGTCGAGAAGCTCCGCGAAGCGCTCGGCGCTCCGGCGATCGAAGATATTGAAGCTCACCGTGGGCACCTCCCCTCGCTCGTGACTGATTCGCCGGCGAATTCGCCGGCGGTCGCGACGGAACCGGTGGGCCGGGGGCCCACCACTGGTCGCACTCGTTCAAACGCACGACGGGCGGGAGCGGTTACGGGTATGTGGGGTGCGCTGGGGCGCGCAGAGATCGACACTGGATGAATTGCCGTCACCACTGGAACCCGTCGGGGAGCAGCCGGGCGAGTGCCCGGACGGCCCGGTACTGGAGGGCCTTGATCGCGCCCTCGTTCTTGCCCATGGTCTGTGCGGTCTCGGCGACCGAGAAGCCCTGCAGGAAGCGGAGCACGATGCACTCCTGCTGCTCGGGGTTGAGCTGCTTGACCGCGGTGAGCAGGGCGACGTTGGTGATGTGGTCCACGACGGCGGCCTCGGGGCTGCCCTCTGGTCCGCGGTCCTCGCGGTCGGCGTCGAGTACGTCCCCGGTGGTCACCTCGAGGCGGTAGCGGCCGGACTTGAAGTGGTCCGCGACCAGGTTGCGGGCGATGGTGACCAGCCAGGCGCCGAGGTCGCGGCCCTGCCAGGTGAAGCTGCCGATGCGCTTGAGCGCGCGCAGGAAGGTGTCGGAGGTGAGGTCCTCGGCGAGTTGCCGGTTGCCGACCCGGAAGTAGACGAAGCGGAAGACCGTGTCCACGTACCGGTCGTAGATCAGGCCGAAGGCGGCGGACTCGCCGGCCTGGGCCCGCTCGACCAGCGCCCACACCTCGGCGGCCGCGTCGCCCGGATCCGGGCGGGCCGGATACTTGGGCGGCTCGGACTCGCTGGGTGGCCCGGTCGTGCTCTGCGACGGCACGACGACGGTGGCGTCATTCTCGGGCGCGCCGGTCCGCCGGTCCGGTCCCGCCTGCTGCGGTGTTTGGGGGCGCCCGGGCACGGCGACCCGCCCGCTGCCCGGGTTGGCGTTCCCGGTCGGCGGCAGATGTCGGCTCGGAGACTCGTTGATGTGCGGCCGGTTCCTGGTCCGCTTGGGTCCGTCGCTGCGGATCGCGTACGCGATCGTGCCGTCGATGCCCCTCCGGAGGGCGCTCAGGCCCTCCGTGAGCGCGAGACGCGCCGCGAACACGTCGCGGCTGTACGGATCGCCGGCGTACACATGACTCACTGCGCCTCCTTGACCCGGCGGGCCGTCGATGAGGGGGTCTGAGACCGGTCCACAAGAAAAGGGGGTGGGGCGGCCCGCGCATGGCAGGTCAACCTCACCCACGGATGTGGACTCCGTTACACAGACCGGAAGTATTGCGGAGATCGAACACGCGGAGTCGCACAACGTGTGCGCTGCGCGAAAATATCGCGAAGTGGCACAGATATCGCATCAAGAACATCTGCCACGATGTAGGACAGCCTGGTCAGGGCCCGGACATGGTGTCCGGCGACCCGATCGAGTGCCTTGTGTGCCAGACTCGGGCGTCGTGGAGAACAGTGCCTGGGACCCGGTCCGCACATCCGCGCAACATCGCCCCGACGCCCCGGCGTTGTTAGCCGGCGAATCCGTAATCACCTGGGCTGAGCTGGACGAACGCGTCGAGGTCGCCGCCGGGTGCCTCGCCGCGGGCACCGCGCCCGGCGATCGGGTCGCGCTGGTGCTCGGCAACACGGTCGACTTCGCGGTCGCCTATTTCGCGATTCTGCGGGCCGGGCTCGTCGCCGTTCCGCTCAATCCCGGTTACACGCCCGACGAGCTGACCTTCGCGCTGACGGATTGCGGTGCCGTGCGGGTGGTGGCCGAGGACTCGGCGCTGGGCGGGCTGCGGTTGTCCGGCGGCGTCGCCGTACCGGTGACCGGGCTGCGATCCGGGCCGCGGGCCGCGCCGCACCCGGCCACGGGCGACGACCTGGCGGTACTGCTCTACACCTCGGGGACGAGCGGGCGGCCGAAGGGCGCCATGCTCACCCACCGTGCGCTCGCCGCCAACCACGACCAGTTGGCGCGGATCGAGCCGCCCGTGCTCGGCGCCGCCGACGTGGTGCTGCTGGCGATCCCGTTCTTCCACGCCTACGGGCTCAACACCGGCCTCGGCGCGATCGCCCACCACGGCGCCTGCGGGGTGCTCGTTGATCGCTTCGACCCCGGGCAGACCCTCGACCTGATCGCGGAACACCAGGTCACGGCCGTGGTCGGCGTCCCATCCATGTACGCGGCGTGGTCGCTGGTGCCGACCGCGCGCGAGTCCCTGTCGACCGTGCGGACGGCGGTCTGCGGCGCGGCGCCGTTCGACCCGGCCGACGCGGCGCGCTTCACGGCCGCGACCGGACGGACCGTCATGATCGGGTACGGCCTCACCGAGGCGGCGCCGGTGCTCACCACGACCGCGGTCAGCGACCGGGACAAGGTCGGCTCGATCGGCCGCCCGCTGCCCGGGGTCTCCCTGCTGCTGCGCACCGCTGACGGCGCCGTGCTGTGGAGCGACGGCGACGTCACCGCCGAGTCCTCCGACGAACTGGACCTGGACCTCGAGGCGAGCGGCGGCACGGACCCCGGCGAGATCGTGGTGCGCGGCGACAACCTCTTCTCCGGCTACTGGCCGGACGGGCGCGACGGCCCGGACGCCGACGGCTGGTGGGGCACCGGCGACATCGCGTACGCGGACGCCGACGGCGACCTGGTGCTGGTCGACCGGATCGGCGAGCTGATCCTGGTCAACGGCTTCAACGTCTACCCCGCCGAGATCGAACGGGTACTCGGCTCGCACCCCGGCGTCGCCGAGGCGGCCGTGATCGCGATTCCCGACGGCCTCACCGGGCAGGCGCCGTACGCCTATGTCGTGTCCGCCCTGGACCCCGCGCCCACCCCCGCCGAGCTGCAGGTCTACTGCGCCGGCCAGCTGGCCCGGTTCAAGCAGCCGACCGGGATCGAGCTGGTGCCGGAGCTCCCGCACTCGGCGATCGGCAAGGTACGCAAGGGAGCCCTGCGATGACCGACTTCAAGGAGGCGCAGGGATGACCCGCATCACCCTGATCAGCCGGGACGGCTGCCACCTGTGCGAGGTCGCGGAGCAGACCCTGGACCGGATCGCACCCGGCCAGTGGACCCGGGTGGAGGTCGCGGAGTCGATCGAGCTGGAACGCGACTACGGCGACCGGGTGCCGGTGGTGCTGCTCGACGGCCGGGAGCACGGCTACTGGCGGGTCGAGGAGGAGCGCCTGCTGCGGGATTTGGGTAGACCGGCGGGCACACCCCACCTGTAATCTCGCGCAGTGGCTCGCACTCATCTTGTCTGGGACTGGAACGGCACGCTGCTCGACGATCTCTCGCTCGTCGTCTCGTCGACCAATCACACGTTCGCGGTCGTCGGCGGCCGCAGCGTCGACGCCGACGAGCATCGCCGGCGGTTCCGCCGCCCGGTCGCCGAGTTCTACGCCGAGATCCTCGAGCGGGCCGTCGACGCCGAGGAGTTCGAGGAGCTCGACCGGATCTTCCACGAGGCGTACCGGGTCGGGCTGACCACGATCTCGCTGGCGGCGGACGCCGAGGCCGCGATCAAGGCCTGGCCGGGCAGCCAGTCGCTGCTCTCCATGTGGTTCCACGACGAGCTGGTCCCGGCCGTGCGGACCTATGGGCTGGCCGGCATGTTCACCCGCATCGACGGGCGGCCGACCGAGGTCGACGGCGGGCTCAAGGCCGGCCACCTGGCCCGGCACCTCGCCGAGCAGGGTGTTCCCGGCGACCGGGTGGTGCTGATCGGCGATTCGCTCGACGACGCGGAGGCCGCCGAGTCGGTCGGCGGGGCGTGCGTGCTCTACACCGGCGGCTTCACCGATCCGTCGCGGCTGCGCGCCAGCGGCCGGCCGGTGGCGGACACCCTGCTGGAGGCCGTGCGCCTCGCCCGGACGCTGTGATCCGCGTCCTCGGCAATACGGTCTCGCTGGCACACCGGGGCGGTAACCGGTAATACTCGACAGGGAGTCGACGGCAAATAGCATGCCGACTCGATCTTTGTCCAGTTCTCCCATCAAGATCGCGATTTGTGCACGCCTTCACAAGCGCCTATTCTGTGACTCCGACGAGCCCCGCTATCACAGCCGGTCCACGCAGGCGCCACCGGTACCGGACCTGCAGCAGGGCTCACCGTAGGTCCGCCTCGTCGGCACGGAGTCAGATGAGTCAGCAGCGTCACGGAAGCACGCCGGGTAATACCGGCGCAGTTCCCGCCTTCCCGGATCTTCCCGAGGCGACGATCGCGCGGCTACCGGAGTACCTGCGCGCTCTGCACAATCTCGCGGAGGCCGGGTCCGAGACGGTATCCAGCGAGGGCCTCGCCGCCGCGGCGGGAGTCAACTCGGCCAAGCTCCGCAAGGACCTCTCCCACCTCGGGTCCTACGGCACCCGCGGCGTCGGCTACGACGTCGCGCTGCTCATCGACCAGATCGAGTACATTCTCGGGCTCGACCAGCGGCGCGCCGTCGCGCTGGTCGGCGTCGGTAACCTCGGCCACGCGCTGGCCGGTTACGACGGGTTCGCGAGCCGGGGCTTCCGCATAGTGGCCCTGTTCGACTCCGACGCCGACCGGGTCGGCAAGCCGCTCAACGGCCTGACCGTGCGCCACATCGACGAGCTCGGCCGGGCGGTCGTCGAGGAGGGCATCACCATCGGCGTGATCGCCACCCCCGCGGGCGCCGCGCAGGCCGTCGCCGACGACCTGGTCGCCGCGGGCGTCACCAGCATCCTCAACTTCGCACCCTGCGTGCTGTCCGTCCCCGCGGGCGTCGACGTGCGCAAGGTCGATCTGGCCATCGAGCTGCAGATCCTGTCCTTCCACGAGCATCGCAAGGCGTCACTCACGGCGATACCCGGCGGCCGTTCGGCGCAGCCGGGCAACCAGGAGGCGGTCGGCTCGTGAACCTGCTCAGCGTCGGCGCGTCCTACCGGACCGCCGGGGTCGACACCCTGGAACGCCTCACCATCGCCGGCACCGACATCCCGGCCGTCCTGCAGAAGCTGCTCGCCCAGCCCTACATCGGCGAGGCCGTCGTCCTCTCCACCTGTAACCGGGTCGAGGTCTACGCGGCCGTCACCGGCTTCCACGGCGGCCTCGGCGACGTCTGCAACGTGCTCGCGGAACACTCCGGCATCGGCGCCAGCGAGCTCGCGGCCCACCTCTACGTGCACTACGACGAGGCGGCCGTGCGCCACTCGTTCCAGGTCACCGCCGGGCTCGACTCGATGGTCGTCGGCGAGGCCCAGATCCTGGGCCAGCTGCGAGACGCCTACCACTGCGCGACCGAGTCCGACTCCGCCGGCCGGCTGCTGCACGAGCTCATGCAGCAGGCGCTGCGGGTCGGCAAGCGGGCGCACGCCGAGACCGGCATCGACCGGGCCGGGCAGAGCGTCGTCACCGCCGCGCTCGAGGTGGCCTCCGCCACGTTCGGGAAGGAGCTGGCCGGCCTCACCGGCCTGGTGATCGGCGCGGGCGCGATGGGTGCGCTGTCGGTGGCCACATTGACCCGGACCGGTGTCGGGCCACTGCAGATCACCAACCGCGGCGCCGCCCGGGCCGAGCGGCTCGCCGAGGCCTACGGCGCCAAGGCCGTGCCGTTCGACGCCCTGGACGCCGCCATCGCCGCGGCCGACATCGTCGTCTGCGCCACCGCCTCCACCGAGCCCGTGCTCACCGCGGCCACCCTCGCCGGGCGAGAGAAACCGCTGGTCGTGCTGGATCTGGCGGTGCCGCGGGACGTCGCGCCCGAGGTCGCCGACCTGTCCAACGTCACAGTCGTCGACATCGACAGCCTGGCCAGGAGCCGGCGCACCCTGCCGGCCGCCGCCGAGACCGCCGCCGTCGAGCAGATCGTCGCCGTCGAGGTCGACCAGTTCATGGCCTGGCTGCGCGGCGCCGAGATCGCGCCGACCGTCGCCGCGCTGCGGACCCGGGCCGACGAGGTCGTCAGTGGTGAGCTGCGCAAGCTCTCCGCCCGCCGCCCGGAATTCACCGAGGAGCAGCGGGCCGATGTTTCCCGTACCCTGCACCGGGTCGTCCAGCAGCTGCTGCACTCGCCGACCGTGCGGGTCCGGCAGCTTGCGGCCGAGCCCGGCGGCGACCAGTATGCGGCCCTGCTCCGCGAGCTGTTCGACCTAGACGTGCCGCACGCCACCCAGGCTGACGCCGTACCCGAGATCGGAGGACAGGCGTGACCACACCACTGCACCCGGGAGACCAGGCGTCGGGCAAAACGCTGCGCCTCGGTACCCGCGGCAGCGCGCTCGCGCTCGCGCAGTCCCAGCTCGTCGCCGACTCGCTGACCGCCGCCACCGGCCGCCCGGTCGAGCTGGTCCGGATCGTGACCGCCGGTGACCGCTCCGCCGCGCCCGTCGCCCAGCTCGGCGTCGGGGTCTTCGTCTCCGCCCTGCGCGACGCCCTGATCGCGGGCGAGATCGACTTTGCGGTCCACTCTTACAAGGACCTGCCGACGCTTCCGCACCCGGGCCTGCACATCGCGGCGGTCCCGCTGCGCGAGGACCCGCGCGACGCGCTCATCGCCCGCGACGGACTGACGCTCACCGAGCTCCCGGCCGGTTCCATGATCGGTACGGGCGCGGTGCGCCGAATCGCGCAACTGCACGCCTTGGGCCTACAGTTGCAGGTCACGCCTATCCGCGGCAACGTCGACAGCCGCATCGCGAGGGTGCTCGGCCCCGAGGCCGACCTCGACGCGGTCATCCTGGCGCGGGCCGGCGTGGCGCGTCTCGGCCGTGCCGCCGAGATCACGGAGACGTTGGACCCGATGCTCATGCTGCCCGCTCCCGCACAGGGTGCGCTGGCGATCGAGTGTCGAGCCGACGACGCAGATCTGGTCGAGCTGCTGTCCGCACTCGACCACGCACCGTCCCGCGCCGCCGTCACGGCGGAACGGGCGATGCTCGCCACGCTCGAGGCCGGTTGCTCCGCGCCGGTCGCGGCACACGCCGAGCTCGCCGAGGGCGAGCAAGGCGATGAGATCTACCTGCGCGGTGCGGTGATCAGCCCGGACGGGGCTCGAGCTGTCCGGCTGTCGCGCACCGGAACGCCCGCCGACGCGGCGGAGATCGGCAAGGCACTTGCCGCCGATCTCCTCGACGCCGGCGCCGACACCCTGATGGGGAGCACAGAATGACCACCCGCACCGCCCGTAAGTCTGCAGGGCGCATCGCGTTCGTCGGCGCCGGACCCGGCGACCCGGGTCTGCTGACCCGCCGGGCGCACGACACCCTCGCCGAGGCCGACCAGGTCATCTACGACCGCGGCGTTCCCGAATCGCTGCTCGCGGCCATCCGGGCGGAGGCCAAGGACGACACCCAGTTCAGCCCGGCCGAGGGCGCACCCGGCGACGTCGCCAAGGTGCTGCTCTCCGCGGCCAAGTCCGGCCTGTCCGCCGTCCACCTGGTCGCCGGCGACCCGTTCGGTCACGAGGCCGTGGTCCGGGAGGTCCAGGCCGTCGCCCGGACCGCCGTGCACTTCGAGGTCGTGCCCGGTCTCGGCCAGGCCGAGGGCGTCGCCACGTACGCCGGCGTCCCGCTGCCCGGCGTGCGCACCGCCGCCGACATCGACGACGTCGCCGGTCTGGACTTCGACGCGCTCGCCGCGGCCGCGGTCAAGGGCTCGTTCGCCGTCGCCGTCGACGCCGGTGACCTCGCCGCCGTCCGCGACGGGCTGTTGGCCGCGGGCATCGAGCCCGGCACGCCGGTCGGCGTGACCGGCGACGGCACCGGCGAGACGCAGTACACGACCACCTCTTCGGTGGACAGCTTCGTCGCCGCCGCGCTCGGCTTCACCGGCCGGGTGGTGCTCACCGTCGGGGCCGAGGTCGCCCAGCGCGACAAGCTGAGCTGGTGGGAGAACCGCCCGCTGTACGGCTGGAAGGTGCTCGTCCCGCGCACCAAGGAGCAGGCGGGCGCGATGAGTGCCCGGCTGCGGGCGTACGGGGCCATCCCGTGCGAGGTGCCGACGATCGCCGTCGAGCCGCCGCGCACCCCGGCGCAGATGGAACGGGCCGTCAAGGGCCTGGTCGACGGCCGGTACGCCTGGGTCGTCTTCACCTCGGTCAACGCGGTCCGCGCGGTCTGGGAGAAGTTCGCCGAGCACGGCCTCGACGCCCGGCACTTCGGCGGCGTCAAGATCGCCTGTATCGGCGAGGCCACGGCCGACGCCGTCCGCGCGTTCGGCATCCAGCCCGAGCTGATCCCCGCTGGCGACCAGTCCAGCGAGGGCCTGCTGGCGGAGTTCTCGCCGCACGACGAGATCCTCGACCCGGTCGGCCGGGTGCTGCTGCCGCGCGCCGACATCGCCACCGAGACGCTGGCCGCGGGCCTCATCGAGCGCGGCTGGGAGGTGGACGACGTCACGGCGTACCGGACGGTGCGCGCGGCGCCGCCGGCGGCCGACATCCGCGACGCGATCAAGTCCGGCGGCTTCGACGCGGTGCTCTTCACCTCGTCGTCGACGGTCCGCAACCTGGTCGGCATCGCCGGCAAGCCGCACGCCCGCACGGTCGTCGCGGTGATCGGGCCGAAGACCGCGGAGACGGCGACGGAGTTCGGCCTGCGCGTCGACGTCCAGCCGCAGCACGCGTCGGTGTCCGACCTGGTCGAGGCGCTGGCGGCGTACGCGGTCGAACTTCGCGAGAAGCTCGCCGCGATGCCGGCCAAGCAGCGCCGCGGCTCCAAGGTTCAGGGCCCGACCGCCCTGCGCTTCCGCTGACGATCCGGACCGGGCCGGCCCTTACGGCCGGTCCCGGTCCCGCCAGGGGCTGGCCGACTGACCGGTCCCGCCAGGGGCTGGCCGACTGACCGGTCCCGCCAGGGGCTGGCCGACTGACCGGTTCCGCCAGGGGCTGGCCGACTGACCGGTTCCGCTAGGGGCTGGCCGACTGACCGGTCCCGCCAGGGCTGGTTGATCGACCGGTCCCGTTTCGCCGGCTTTACCCGGCCGGCCTGGCTGAGGGAGTGGCATGTCGTTTCCCGACGTGCGTCCGCGGCGCCTGCGCCGCACGGCCGCCATGCGGCGGCTGGTCGAGGAGACCAGGGTCGCGCCGGCCGAGCTGGTGCTTCCGCTGTTCCTCAAGGAGGGCCTCTCCGAGCCCCGCCCGATCAGCTCGCTGCCCGGCGTCGTGCAGCACTCCCGGGAGTCGCTGCGCAAGGCCGCCAACGAGGCGGTCCGGGCGGGCGTCGGCGGCCTGATGCTCTTCGGCGTGCCCGACAGCGCCGGCAAGGACGCGACCGGCTCCGGGGGCATCGACCCGGACGGCATCCTGAACGTCGGCCTCCGCGACCTGATCTCCGAGGTCGGCGACTCGACCGTGGTCATGGGCGACCTGTGCCTGGACGAGTTCACCTCGCACGGGCACTGCGGCGTCCTGGCCGCCGACGGCACCGTCGACAACGACGCCACCCTCGAGCTCTACGGCCGGATGGGCGTCGCGCAGGCCGAGGCCGGAGCGCACGTGGTCGGCCCCTCCGGGATGATGGACGGGCAGATCGGCGTGATCCGCAAGGCCCTCGACAAGGCCGGCCACTCCGACGTTGCCGTGCTCGCGTACGCGGCCAAGTACGCCGGCGCCTTCTACGGCCCGTTCCGCGAGGCCGTCGAGTCGACCCTGCAGGGCGACCGCCGCTCCTACCAGCAGAGCCCCGGCAACGTCCGCGAGGCGCTGCGCGAGGTCGAGCTGGACGTGGCCGAGGGCGCCGACATCGTCATGGTGAAGCCGGCCCTGCCCTACCTGGACGTGATCGCCGCCGTCCGCGACCGCGTCGACATCCCGGTCGCCGCCTACCAGGTCTCCGGCGAGTACGCGATGGTCGAGGCCGCCGCGGCGAACGGGTGGCTGGACCGCCAGGGCGTGATGCTGGAGACGCTGACCTCGATCAAGCGGGCCGGCGCCCAGATCATCCTCACCTACTGGGCGACCGAGGCCGCCCAGCTCCTGCGCAGCCGCTACTGACACCGGCGGGGCCGGGGGCAGGTGTTGCAACCACCGGTTGAACACGCCACCTCGGCTCGGCGACGCCATGATCCGCCAGATGCGCCCTAGTCGGTGGGTTCCAGCCGCTGCACCAGCTGGGCGACGTCGGCGCCGTACTCATACCAGTCCCGGTCGGACTGGAATCCCAGCTCGGCGTTGACCTTCAGCATCGACTCGTTGTGCTGCGCGTTCCAGGTCTGCACCTCGCGCAGCCCCGGCTCCGCCGTGCGCAGTTCGAAGAGCATCCGCGCCTTGATCGCCCGGTCGATGCCGTAACCGCGATGCTCCCGGACCACGATGGTGTCGTACTGGTCGGCGCGCTCCGGGTGCTGCGCGGGCACGACCACCTCGGTGAGCCCCGCGACCGTCCCGGTCGACTCGTGGAGCGCGAGCACGATGTAGGGCTTGAGCCCGCGCCGGTGCAGCGTGTCGAGGCTGTCCCGCAGCCGCTGCGGGTCCGACGAGCTCGGCCGCAGGTCGAGATCGCTGTCGTCGCCGTCCTGGCCCTCCAGCTTGGCCTGTGCGTAGGCCTCCACCAGCTCGGCCGGCGGGCCGCCGGGGTGGTATTCGATGCGGTAGCCGCTGCCGATGCCGCTGGCCATCGCACTGAGGGCCGTCCAGTCCACGTTGGACAGGGTCAGCACGCTGCGGGTCTCCACATACTCCCGCTCGAAGCCCATCGCCGCGTAGAAGTCGATGGCCGGGGTGTCGCCGATCGCCTCGACCCCGATCGACGAGAAACCCTCCAGGTACGCCCGGCGCGCGGCAACCGCCAGTAGTTGCTGGCCGAGGCCGCGGCGGCGCAGATCGGGGTGGACCAGCACCTCGAGCACGCCGATGTCGCCGAGCAACAGGATGCTGACGTGGCCGAAGATGGCGCTCTCGCCCTCGGCGAGCCGGTCGTCCTCGGCGACCCAGCTGATCCGGCGCTCGCCCGGCATGGTTTCAGCCAGGTATTCGACCACCTGGACATCCTGCCACCGTGGATCGTCGGGAAGATCTGCGGCCAGCACCGCGTTCAACGTCTCCACGAGCGACCGGATCTCCCCCGCCGACGCGGTCCGGGGATCCCACTCACGCACCCTCACGCGTACAGCTTGCCGGTATCTGGACCTTCAGGGAAGTGCCGGGCGGTCAAATGTACATGCACCGTCACTGTGAGTTGTTGTTCACATCCGGCTGCGTTGCCCGTATTCGTTTGCCGCATCGAACACCTTCTGCGCGTAGGGCCGGACGGCGTTGTAGGACAAAATGGCGTCCCACCAGGCATCCGGCTTGGACAGATCCCGTCCGCCCTGGCACAGATACCGTGCCGCGGCGAGCGATGCGTCGTCGATGTCGTTGGGATCGGAGAACCCGTTGTTGTCGGCATCGACGGCGTTGCCGACGGAGATCGCGGTCCAGGTCTGCGGAATGAACTGCAATGGACCCATCGCCCGGTCGAACTGCGAGTCCCCGTCGAGGGTGCCGTGATCGGTGTCCGTGATGAGTTGCCGGCCGCCCTTGCCGTCCAGCGGCAGGCCGAGAATGGCGGGGGAGACGGAACCGTCCGCATTGAGCACGGCGCCGTTGTGGCTGCCGTGCGACGACTCGACCTTGGCGAGCGCGGCGATGGTGGTCCAGGTCAGGTGGCAGGCCGGGGTGGCCCGGGCGACGACCAGTTCGGCGTAGCCGTATGCCTGCACGGCGACGACCGGGATGCCGGCCCGGGTCCCGGTCTGCTGTGCCCAGGTCGCCAGCACGTCCGCGGGCCGCGCGCCGCCGACGCCGCCGACCGGCGCGGCCGGCGGCAGGGTGCCGCCGACCGCGGGCGCGGTCGTCGAGCCGGGAAGGGCGGGAACGCCGCTGATGCTGGGCGCGAGGACGGGACCCGCCGAGGCGCCGGCGTCCTGGCCGAAACCGGGGGTCACGCTGGGCGACGGCACGGACTGCAGAGCCTGGGGTACGAGGTAGGCGCCGGCGGTCCCGGCGGCGCCCAGCAGCAGGACGGCGATGATCGCGGGGAGGATCAGGCGGCCGCTGGGGCGCTTGGCCCAGGCGGAGGTGGTGCGGGCGGTCTTGCGGGCGACCCGGACCGGATTGGCGGCGCGGAGGACCTTCGTGGCCCGGCCCCGCGAGGCGGCGGTGACCGCCGCGGCGCTGGGAGCCGCTGACTCCTTGCCGGCCTTGTCCCCGGCCCTCTCGCCGGGCCCGTCCTTGCCGTCCTTCTCGGTGCTGTCTTTCTCCGAGGCGGTCGTCTTCTCCTGGCCGTCCTTCTTCGAGCCGTCCTTCTTCGAGCCGTCCTTCTCGGCGCTGGCCTTCTCCGAGGCGGTCGTCCCCTGACCGTCCTTCTCTGCGCTGGCCTTCTCTGCGCTGGCCTTCTCTGCGCTGGCCTTCCCAGATTCCGCCTTCTCCGAGCCGGCCTTATCGGCGCTGGCTTTCCCAGATTCGGCCTTATCGGCGCTGGCCTTCTCCGAGCTGGCCTTCTCCGAGCTGGCCTTCTCCGAGCTGGCCTTCTCCGAGCTGGCCTTCTCCGAGCTGGCCTTCTCCGAGCTGGCCTTCTCCGAGCCCGCCATCTCCGAGCCCGCCATCTCCGAGCCGTCCTTCTCGGAACTGGCCTTTTCCGGGTTGGGCTTTTCCGCGCTGGGCTTCTCCGGGACGACGGCGGCCTTGTTCGGGTCGGTCTTCTTCTGGGCGCTCTCGTCCTCGCCGTTGCCGGCGGTCGCGGCCGGTGCCTCGTCCGGCCCGGCGCCGTCCGCCTGATCGGGCGCGGTCACCGTCGCCTCGCCGCCGGTGGTCTTCGTCACCGGGTTGTCGACGCCGCCGGTCGTGGAGGGCTCGTCTCCGGGCGCCGCACCGGAGCTGCCGAGAGGCCCGTCGAGATGCGGCGCCGGGGGCCGCTGCCCACGCCGCGCCGAGGGAGTGTCCTGCCCGTCCGCCACCCGGACGAGGATACCGGGCGGCGGCCAGTAACGATTCCATGGACCTTGTCCGATACCTGCGGGTCACCGGGGGAACCGGGCGGCAACGTGTCACACCCCCGCCATACGCTGTGTGGATGCCGCGTTATGACTACCGCTGCCGCTCCTGCGGCGACACCTTCGAGATGAGCCGGCCGATGGCCGATTCCGCCGCACCGGCGGCCTGCCCGCAGGGGCACGCCGACACGGTCAAGCTGCTGACCACGGTCGCGGTCACCGGCCGCGGTGGCGGGCCGTCTGCCCCGGCCGGAGGCGGCGGAGGCGGCGGAGGCTGCTGCGGCGGCTCCTGCGGCTGCTGATCGCCCCCGGCACCCCTCTCGCCGACCTGGGCCCACCCGGCCGGGGTCGGAGCTCTCGCACCTGATCAGTGGCGGGACGCCGCCACTCGAGGTCGCAGCGCGCCGATCGCCCACCCCACCGTGACCGGCGCCCGCGGACGCCTCGGCGCGATCCCGCCTCATCGAAATCCGCATCGAATCCGATCCCTGACGTCGCGGCCGACGACCTCGGCGCGATCGTCGCGGGAGATCGGTCCGTTCGGCCGGTATCAGATTCGGCCGGTATCAGAGGGACGGGCTTGAGGATCTCTTGTTCCGTCAAGTGTGGGTGGTTCATCGACGTGACGCTGTGGTGATCGTCGGGTGACCTGGTGGAGTCGCACAACCTGACTCTTGCGGGGACATCCGAACGGATCGGTGTATCTGACCGGCTGCGGCGCAACTCGAACGTGAACCGCCTCGTTACGTCACGCGTAGTGCCGTGCGTGAACGTCGATGACCGGGCCGTGGGTCGTCCTTGAGAGGTCGGCCGTAACGGGCGGATGGTTACCGATTGTTCCTACGATGTGCCGTGTGAGTGCGGTGCGCAGCACGAGGCGCGACTTTCCAAGGGGGCGGAGGTTCCTACGGTGTCGAGACGGACCCAGCTGCCGAGTGGGCTGGTGACCTTCATGTTTACGGACATCGAGGGCTCCACGCGGCTCGCCCGGATGCTTGGCGAAGGCTATGGCAGCGTGCTCAACGCTCATCGAGGCGTGGTGCGTGCAGCGCTGAGCAACTACGACGGCGTCGAGCTATTTACTGAGGGTGATTCCTTCTTCGTTGCTTTTCGCGACGCGGGGGCCGCCGTCGCGGCCTGCGTCGCGGCGCAGCGCGCGTTGTCCGCCTACCCGTGGCCGAGCGCGGACGCGGAACCCCGCGTACGCATGGGCCTGCACACCGGCTGGGCCACGCCGATCGGGGAGGAGTACGCCAGCACGGAGGTGCACCGCGCGGCTCGGGTGGCCGCGGCGGCGCACGGCGGCCAGGTCCTCTGCTCGGAGGCGACCGCCTCCGCCGTGTCCGACCGGCCGGCCGAGCTGAGCGTGAGCGTTCCCGCCGGCCAGGGCGACCTTCTCCGGCCGGGCGCCGTGGCCGGCCGCCCGGCGGCCCGCCCGGCGGCGCGTGCCACCGTGACCGGCTGCGCGGTCGCCACCCGCGACTACCGCGCCACGTCGGCCGGCCTGGGCACCAGCATCCTCGACCGGCCCGCGCCGGCGGTCCGCGGTCTCGGCGCCGCCGAGGGTGTCGCGCTCGATCGGGGCGGTCGCGGCCCGGCCGCGGGGCGCGTCGCACAGATTGTGACGGCGAAACGCACCGAGATTGTCGACCTGCTGGACCTGGGACCCTTCCGCCTGCGGGGGTTCGACGACGCCGAGCGGCTGTTCCAGATCGCCGCGCCCGGCCTGGAGCGCACCTTCCCCCGGCCCCGCACCCCCGGCGCTCCCGTGCACAACCTGCCGGCCCCGGTCACCCCGTTCGTCGGGCGCCGGCCGGAGCTCGCCGAGGTGCGCGATCTCGTCGGCAGCCACCGGCTCGTCACCGTCGCCGGTGCGGGTGGTGCCGGTAAGACCCGGCTGGTGCTCGCCGCCGCCGAGGAGTTGCTCGCCGCGTACCCGGACGGGGTCTGGGTTGTGGATCTTGCGGAGGAGTGGCCCGAGGCGGCGCTGGCCGCCGCGATGGGTGTCCGGCCCGAGCCCGCCCGGCCGGTCCTCGACACGATCGTCGAGCGGTGCGGTGGCGGTCGCACGCTTGTCGTCCTCGAGACCTGCGAGGCCCGCCAGCAGGCCGCCGCCGACCTGGTCCAGCGCCTGCTCGCCGGCTGTCGGCGGCTGGACGTGCTCGCCACCTCGCGCGTTCCGCTCGGCGTACCCGGTGAGCTGGTCTGGCGGATCCCGCCGCTCGCCCCGGCCGACGCCTTCGCCCTGCTCACCGCTCGGGCCGAGGCCGCTCGCGGCGGCCGGCGGGGTCCGGACGGCGAGGCCGACGACCTGGCCCGGGTCGCGTCGAAGCTGGACGGTGCCCCGCTCGCCATCGAGCTCGCCGCGGACCGGCTTCGGCTGCTCTCACCGGCGCAGCTCGCCGGCCGGCTCGACGACCCCATCGCCGCGCTGGACGCCGGGCGGCCCGGCGTCGGGCGGCACGCCAGCCTGACCCGCAGCCTGGACTGGTCCTATCGGGGCCTCAGCGACGCCGCGGCCGAACTGCTGCGGCGGCTGGCCGTCTTCGCCGGGCCGGTCGAGCTCGACACCGTCGAGTGGTCCGGCGAGGACGCGTTCGCCGCGCTGTCCGAGCTTGCCGACCGTTCGCTGGTCGAGGTCGTCGCCGGGCCGCGCTACCGGCTGTCCGAGCAGGTCCGGGCGTACGCGACCCGCCGGCTCGCCGCCGCGGGCGAGGAGCCCGCCGCGCGGGACCGGCACGTCGCCTGGTCGTTGCACACGCTGGAGGGCGTCGCCGTCGACACGGACGGGCAGCCGCGGACCGTGTCGCTCACCGAGCTTGTTCCCTTCGTCGACGAGTGGCAGGCGGCGCTGCGCTGGTCCGCGACCGGCGGCAGCGTCCGGGCCGGGCTGCGGCTCGCCGGGGCGCTCGACCCCTGGTGGCGCGAGCACGGCGGGGCACGGGCCGGCCGGGATCTGCTCTTCCGGCTCTACCGGCGCGCCGAGGGGGAGCACATCGACCCGGCCGAACTGGCCGGCGCCTATCTGGTCCATGCCGGACTCGCCGACGACCCGGACGAGCGGCTGCGCTTCCTGGACCGGGCCGAGGCCGTCGCCCGCGAGTCCGACCAGCCCGCCCTGCTCGTACGCGCGCTGGCCGGCCACCGGGTCTCGCTGATCGGGGCCGGGCGGCTGGCCGAGGCCGAACGGGTGTGCCGCGACGTCATCGCCCTGGCGGAGCGCACCGGCGTGCCGGGCGCGGCGCTGCCCTCGGTCGTGGCGCTCGGCGAGCTGCTCTGGCGGCGTGACGCGGTCGACGAGGCGGCCGAGTTGCTCGGCGGGGCCCGCCAGCTGGAGGCGGGTCGGCCGCAGGACCGGGGCGGCCGTGCCGTCGACTGGCTTCTCGGCATGGTGGCGCTGCGCCGCGGTGACCTGGTCGCGGCGCACGACCACCTGATCGTCGCGTTGCGATCGCGGTTGCGGCACGGACTGCGGGGCGCGGCCGCGGACGCCGTCGCCGCCATCGCGGTCCGGTGCGCGGTCGGCGGCGATCCCGTCACCGCGACCGTCCTCTTCGGGGGCGCCGAATCGGTGCGCGGTGCGCGGCGGGCCGCCCAGTTCGGTGCCTTCTGGTCGGCGCAGCAGATCGCGCTGCGGCGGATGCTCGGCGACGCCGCCTTCGACGTGGCCTACGCCGAGGGCGCGGAGAAGGGCTTCGGCAGGGCGGTCGCGGCGGCCCTCGCCGTCGAACACCCCGATCTCGAGCACGGCTCGGCCCGGTTCGCACCAGCCGTGCCCAGCTTTCGCATGCGCCCGTGGCCGTCGCTGAGTGCGGCGCGCTCGCCCTGAGCCGAACGGCGGCGGGCCCCGGAGGTGGATTCCGGGGCCCGCCGGGCTACCTGTCGTTCGCTGGAACTACTTTTCGATCAAGGCCCTGGCCCGGTCGATGTCGGACGGGTTGACGGCCTCGAGCGAACCGAAGATGCTCACCGCCTGGTAGTACGTCCAGGCGAGGCTCAGGCACGCGGGCCGCACCACCGAGTTGTACGTCGCACACTTGCGCTTCAGGTCCGCGTAGAACATGTTGTCCAGCCGGGCCTTGTTGGCGTCGAACGCGCCGATGTCCTTGTAGTTGCGGTACCCGAAGTCGTGGTGCCAGCACGACAGCTCGAAGGCGAAGCCCAGCGGGTTGTCCGGGCTGGACGAGCAGTAGTCGGTGGACCAGTCGAAGGCGTAGCTCGCCCACGGTGCCCGGTTGAGCCGGGCGCTGTTCCAGGTATCGGTGCTGGCGGCGGTGGTCTGTGTCCAGCGGGACAGGACCGAGGCCTTGCTCTCCGTGGCCGCGACGGCCGCGACGGAGGGCGTGAGGACGGCGAGGACTGCGGTGAGGACGACGAGGAGATGGCGAACGAAGCGGTTCATCAAACCTCCAGCGGTAGGCCGCCAGTCTTCGAGCCGAAGGTTTCGGCATACAAGCAGGTCGATGGACTTTTCCTTAACGGTGATTCAAGTTACCGAGCGGTATTCCGTAACAGGTCTGTCATGTGATGTTCTAAAGGGCCGTATGGTTTGGTGCCGCTATGGTGTGAACGTGCAGACGGCCGTCCGGTGATTCGACTACCTCTGGTCCGACAGGGACCGTTACGTGCGCTCGGCATCCGGCTGGTGGCCGCCATCGTGCTGGTGCTGCTCACCGTCGGCGTCGTTTACCTGGACCGGGACGGCTATCGGGACGTCAACGACGACGGGCTGACACTGCTCGACTGCTTCTACTACTCGGTCGTCTCGCTCTCCACCACCGGCTACGGCGACATCACGCCGGTGACGCCCGAGGCCCGGTTCACGAACATCGTGTTCATCACCCCGGCCCGCGTGCTCTTCCTGATCATCCTCGTCGGCACGACCCTGGAAGTGCTGACTGACCAGTACCGGAACACTCTGAGGGTCAGCCGGTGGAGGCGAAAGTTGAAGGACCACATCATCGTCTGCGGCTACGGCACCAAGGGTCGTGCCGCGGTCAGCGCGCTGATCGAGACCGGCTACGACAAGTCCCGCATCGTGGTGGTGGAGAGCAAGGAGGTCGCGCTGCGTCAGGCGGCCGCCAACGGCCTGGTCGCGATCGAGGGCAACGCCACCCGCTCGGCGGTGCTCGAGGAGGCCGACGTCCGCAAGGCCAAGTCGGTCATCATCGCCACCGACAGCGACGAGGCATCCGTCCTGATCAGCCTCACCGTGCGGCAGCTGACCGGTGGTCAGGTCAGGATCATCGCGGCGGTCCGTGAACAGGAGAACGCCGCCCTGCTCAAGCAGAGCGGCGCACACCACGTCATCGTGTCGTCCTCGACGGCCGGCCGGCTACTCGGCCTGACCACCACCACGCCGCCGCTGATCGACGTCGTCGAGGACCTGCTCACCCCGGGTCAGGGCATGGCGCTGGCGATGCGCTCCGCCGAGCGCTCGGAGGTCGGCCGCAACCCCCGCGAGCTGCAGACCCTGGTCGTGGCCCTGATCCGCCGCGGCAAGGTGCTGCCGCTGGGCGGTGAGCAGTCCGTGACCATCGAGACCGGCGACATGCTCATCTACATCCGCGACGACGAGAAGAACAGCGTCGGCGTGACGGTCTAGACCGCGGCCCGACCCCTACAGGATCGTCCAGGTGTCGCCGGCGTTCAGCAGCTCGCCGAGCATCTGGTCGGGCGTGCCGGTGATCTGGCTCTTCGCGTCTTCCAGCTGCTTCTGGATGAGCTCGTCGTAGGACGGGCGCTCGACCTTGCGGAACACGCCGATCGGGGTCGTGCCCAGATCCGAGCCGGACAGCCGGCTCAGCGCGAACGCGTACGCCGGGTCGTCGACGGTGGCGTCGTGCACGACCGGGGTCTCGCCGCCCAGGTCGGCGCTGTCGCGCACCGACAGGCCGAAGCCGCCGGCCGGGTGCACGACCGAGTACTGGCCCTGGGCGCCGAAGGTGATCGGCTGGCCGTGCTCCAGGCGGATCAGGTGGTCGTCGCGGGTGTCCGAGTCCTTGAGCAGCTCGAACGCGCCGTCGTTGAAGATGTTGCAGTTCTGGTAGATCTCCACGAAGGCCGAGCCCTCGTGCTCGGCCGCCGCCCGCAGCACCGACTGCAGGTGCTTGCGGTCCGAGTCGATCGTGCGGCCCACGAACGTCGCCTCGGCGCCCAGTGCCAGCGACAGCGGGTTGAACGGCGAGTCGGCCGAGCCCGCCGGCGTGGACTTGGTGACCTTGCCGAGCTCGGAGGTCGGCGAGTACTGCCCCTTGGTCAGGCCGTAGATCCGGTTGTTGAACAGCAGGATCTTGAGGTTGACGTTGCGGCGCAGCGCGTGGATCAGGTGGTTGCCGCCGATCGAGAGCGCATCGCCGTCGCCGGTGACGACCCAGACCGACAGGTCGGGGCGGGACGCGGACAGCCCGGTCGCGATCGCCGGCGCGCGGCCGTGGATCGAGTGCATCCCGTAGGTGTTCATGTAATACGGGAAGCGCGACGAGCAGCCGATGCCGGACACGAAGACCGTGTTCTCCCGGGGGATGCCCAGCTCCGGCATGAACTGCTGCACGGCCGCCAGGATCGCGTAGTCACCGCAGCCCGGGCACCAGCGGACCTCCTGGTCGGACTTGAAATCCTTGGCGGTGAGCTTCACGGGGGTGAGCGGCAGGCTGCGGTGATTCAGGGTCGGGCTAACCATTCTTGACCACGTCCTCAAGCATGTTCTCCAGCGTCGCGGCCGTGAAGGGCAGGCCGCTGACCTGGTTGAAGGGAACCGCGTCGACCAGGTACCTGGCCCGGATGACGTGGGCCAGCTGCCCCAGGTTCATCTCCGGGATGATCACCTTGTCGTACGCCTCGAGCACCTCGCCCAGGTTGGCCGGCAGCGGCGACAGGTGCCGCAGATGCGCCTGGGCGATCGGCAGGCCGCGCTGGCGCAGCGACCGGCAGGCGGCGCCGATCGGGCCGTAGGTCGAGCCCCAGCCCAGCACCAGCACGCGGGCGTTCTCGTCCGGGTCCTCGATCTCGACGTCGGGCACCGGGATCGACTCGATGCGCTCCGCCCGGATCCGGACCATGTATTCGTGGTTGGCCGGGTCGTAGGAGATGTCGCCGGTCTTGTCGGCCTTCTCCAGGCCGCCGATGCGGTGCTCCAGGCCCGGCGTGCCCGGGATCGCCCAGGGCCGCGCCAGGGTCTCCGGGTCGCGCAGGTAGGGCAGGAAGCGCCCGTCCTCGCCGTTCGGCTCGGTCGTGTAGGAGACCGAGATGTCCGGCAGGTCGTAGACGTCGGGCAGCAGCCACGGCTCGGAGCCGTTGGCCACGTAGTTGTCCGACAGCAGGATCACCGGCGTGCGGTATTTCAGGGCGATCCGGGCGGCCTCGATGGCGGCGTGGAAGCAGTCCGACGGCGACTTCGGTGCGATCACCGCGAGCGGCGCCTCGCCGTGCCGGCCGTAGAGGGCCATGTTGAGGTCGGCCTGCTCGGTCTTGGTCGGCATGCCCGTCGACGGGCCGGCCCGCTGCACGTCGATGATGACCAGCGGGAGCTCGAGCGCGATCGCCAGCGAGATCGTCTCGCCCTTGAGCGCGACGCCCGGGCCCGAGGTGGTGGTGACGCCGAGCGCCCCGCCGTACGCGGCGCCGACGGCCGCACCGATCGCGGCGATCTCGTCCTCGGCCTGCATCGTGGTGATGCCGAACCGCTTGTGCTTCGACAGCTCGTGCAGGATGTCCGACGCCGGGGTGATCGGGTAGGCGCCGAGGAAGATCGGCAGCTTGGCGCGCACGCCCGCGGCCACCAGGCCCAGCGCCAGCGCCGCGTTCCCGGTGATGTTGCGGTAGGTGCCCGGCAGCATCTTGGCCGGCTTGACCTCATAGCGCACCGAGAAGTCCTCGGTCGTCTCACCGAAGTTCCAGCCCGCGTTGAAGGCCGCCTTGTTAGCCGCGACCAGATCCGGGCGCTTGGCGAACTTGCGCTCCAGGAACCGGATCGTGGACTCGAAGGGGCGCGAGTACATCCAGCTCAGCAGGCCGAGGGCGAACATGTTCTTGGCGCGCTCGGCGTCCTTTTTCGCGACGCCGAGCTCGGCCAGGGCCCCGATGGTCATCGAGGTCAGCGCCACCGGGTGCAGGGCGTAGCTGTCCAGCGAGCCGTCCTCGAGCGGGCTCACCGAATAGCCGACCTTGGTCAGGTTGCGCTTGGTGAACTCGTCGGTGTTGACGATGATGTCCGCGCCGTTCGGCAGATCGGCCAGGTTGGCCTTCAGCGCCGCGGGGTTCATCGCCACCAGCACGTTCGGCGCGTCGCCGGGCGTGAGGATGTCGTAGTCGGCGAAGTGCACCTGGAAACTCGAGACACCCGGCAGGGTGCCCGCAGGTGCCCGGATCTCCGCCGGGAAGTTGGGCAACGTCGAGATGTCGTTGCCCAGTTGAGCGGTCTCCGACGTGAACCGGTCACCGGTGAGCTGCATACCGTCACCAGAGTCGCCGGCGAACCGGATGACCACGCGATCGAGCTGCTCGACACGCTTCGCGGGAGCGGCCACGTTCCAACCTCCTGAGGGAGCCGGCCGGCGGGTACGCACGTCGATGAGCCGGCCCGCAATAGTCACTTCCAGCCTACGTCGGCACTCCTTACCGTTGCGGGTACGGGTGCGTGTCCGACTTCAGACCGTTGACCACAGTAGCCAGGCAAGGCTTGCCTGAGCCACCTGAGTCCACCCTTCGGTCGCTAGGCTGCGACCGTGGACGGGTATCTGGGTTCGTACGCCACGCTGGGGCTGCTGCTGGCCGCCGGCGTGGTCGTCTTCGTCGGCGCGTTCGGTGCGAACAGGCTGCTGAGGCCCGCGAACCCGGCCGAACCGGCGGGTAAGCGGCTGACCTACGAGAGCGGCGTCGACCCGGTCGGCGGCGACTGGGCGCAGGCGAAGATCCGCTATTACGTCTATGCGTACCTTTATGTGCTCTTCGCCGTTGAGGCCGTATTTCTCTTTCCGTGGGCGGTCGTCTTCGACCGGCCCGGTTTCGGCGTCGTGACCGCCGTCGAGATGGCTGTCTTCGTGGCGGTCCTGGCGCTCGGCATCGCCTATGCCTGGCGCAAGAAGATCCTCACCTGGACCTGACACCCCTCGATCGAGCGGGGGTTCACCCCGATGGCGGGGTGGCGGGCTCGCCACGCCGCAGCGGTCGTGCCACGATCGTGCCCATGGGTCAGCTTCTCCTCTTCATCGTCGTGGCGCTCGTGGTCGCGGCGATCGTCTTCGGTGTGACCGTCATGGTGAGTGGCGGCGATTCCGGATTGACGCCGGTCGAACCCGACGGCAAGTCCCTGCCGCTGCCCGGCGATCGGCCGCTCGGCGAGGAGGACATCCTGCGGACCAGGTTCGACACCGCCTGGCGCGGCTACCGGATGCAGCAGGTCGACCAGGCGCTGCAGCGGGCCGCCTATGACATCGGTTACAAGGGCGAGCTGATCGGCGTCCTCGAGGCCGAGGTCGTCGCGCTGCGCGAGGGCCGGACCGCCGACGCCGACGTGCTGCGCCGGGCCCGCGAGGCCGCGATCGCGCCGCAGCCGCCGGCCGCGCCGGCCGAGGGCGCGCTGATCGAGATTCCGCCCCCCGCCGACAAGCCGGGCGAGGTGACCAAGCCGATCGTCGTCGCCGAGCCCGCGGCCGAGGTCGAGGACGCATCCGAACGCAAAGCCGGCGACGGGGAGCCGGCGGAGCGCCGATGAGCGAGACCGGGCCGGCCGGCGGCCTCGGCGACGCCGCGAGCCCGGGCACCGGCGAGGTCACCGCGACCGTCATCGTCAACGCGCCCGCGCCCCGGGTCTTCGCGGCGTTCATGAACTGGGAGCGGCAGTCCGACTGGATCCCGTTCACCAAGGTGCGGGTCGTCGAGGGCGACGGCGGCGAGGGCAGCCTGATCGAGGCGATCACCGGGGTCGGCCCGGCCGGGCTCCGCGACGAGATGCGGGTGGTCCGGGTCGACGCGCCGTACGAGTTGCGGGTCGTGCACTGCGGCAAGGTGCTGCGCGGGCCGGGTTCGATGCGGTGCACCGCGATGGGCGGCGACCGGACCCAGGTGGTCATGCACGAGTGGTTCCACCTGCCGCCGGGCGCGGCCGGGCGGCTCGCCTGGCCGGTGCTCTGGCCGGGATCGAAGCTCAGCCTCAAGGGCGCGCTGAAGAAGTTCGGCCGGCTCGTCGAGGAGGGCCGCCTCCGCTGATTTTCTGTCGGAGGCGCCTCGTACCGTCATGCGCATGACGGATGTGATCGACGGGCTGGTGGTCGGGCCGGACGGCCATGCCCGGTGCGCCTGGGGCGGCAGCACGCCCGACTACCAGCCCTACCACGACCTCGAGTGGGGCCGGCGGGTCCGCGGCGACGACGCGCTCTTCGAGCGGATGTCGCTGGAGGCGTTCCAGTCCGGGCTCTCCTGGATCACCATTCTGCGCAAGCGGCCGGCCTTCCGGGCGGCGTTCGCAGACTTCTCGATCCCGGCGGTGGCGGCCTTCACCGAGCGGGACGCGTCGCGCCTGATGGCCGACCCCGGCATCGTGCGCAACCGGATGAAGGTCGACGCGACCCTGCACAACGCCAGGGTGGCGGCGGACCTGCCGGACGGCCTGACGACCCTGCTCTGGTCCTTCGCGCCCGAGCCGCGCCCGCGCCCCGCGTCCCGGGCGGACGTCCCGGCGATCACCGCGGAGTCGACGGCCCTGGCCAAGGCGCTGAAGAAGCGCGGCTTCAAGTTCGTCGGCCCGACGACCGCCTACGCCCTGATGCAGGCGACCGGCATGGTCGACGACCACCTGGCCGGCTGCTTCGTGGCGCCGGAGCCCCGCTGAGGCTCACCGCGCCGGACAGGATCGGCCGTTGCGGCGGTCCAGCGCGCCGCTGAGAGCCGTGCGGGCCGCTCGGGACGCCGAGGCCCGCCATGGCGGCTCAGGTGCCGACCGCGCCGGTCTGGGCGGGTGCGCGGCTGACACGTGGGCCCTTCATGGCGGCTCGGGTGCCGGCCCCGCCGGTCTGGGCGGGCGCGCGGGCCGGTGCGGAGCGGCGTCCGGGTGATCGGCGGCACCGCCGGGCGTGGGCGTGCGACGGCGTGCGCCACGCCCGCGCGAGTCACCGGAGGGCGCCCGGGCGGCCCGTGATGTGATGGTGCGCATGGCGCAATGGGCGGTGATCATTCCGGCGGATCGATGGGCAACCGAGCGGTTGTTCCATCACGACACCCTGACCGTGGCGGGCCTGCTGGGCGTGCAGCCGGCTGCCGGCGACGAGGTGCTCCTGGTGGCCGGCGAGGAGGTGCCGCAGGTGGTGGCGCTCGGCACGGTCGAGGCGGCACCGGCGCGGCGGGGCGCGCACGGCGTACCCGAGCTGGTGGTCACCTACACCCGCCGCTCGTTCGACGAGCCGGTGCCGGCCGATGAGCTCAAGCTCGCCGAGGCGGTCGCCGAGGTCGACGAGGAGCTGTTCCGGCGGCTCGCGGCGCGGCTGGGCGGCCAGAGCGACAGGCGGACCTGGCTGGTCAGCCTGGACCTGCCGATCGAGGCGGCGACGCCGGCCGAGGCGGTGCGGCAGTTCTGGTCCTACGTGCTGGAGCTCGGGCCCGCCGAGCTGCCGACGTTCGTCTCGCCGTCCGATGACGAACTGGCCATGCAGGCGTTCGTGCTGGGCGGCGAGGCCAACCTCGACCCGGAAGAGGACGAGGAAGACTGATCGGCACACGTGCGGCGGGCCCGGAGCTTGAAGCTCCGGGCCCGCCTCGTGTTGATCGTCGGGTCAGCCGCCCAGGCTGGTCGCCGCCGAGGCGATCGTCGAGGCGAAGTAGCTCACCTGCGTGTACACGCCGGGCTTGTTCGGCCGGGCGCAGCCGTCGCCCCAGCTGACGATGCCGACCTGGACCCAGGCGTTGGCCGAGTTCCGGCGGAACATCGGGCCGCCGGAGTCGCCCTGGCAGGTGTCGACGCCGCCGGCCGCGTAGCCGGCGCAGATCTCGTTGCTCGCGATGATCTGGCCGTTGTACATCGAGCTCGAGTTGCAGGTGGTGTCGCTCACGAACGGCACCGTCGCCTTCCGCAGGTAGCGCTGCTGCCCGCCGCCCTCGGTCGCCGCACCCCAGCCGGCGATCGTGAACGTGCCGGTGTCGTACGCGGTGGTGCTGGACAGCGGCAGCGTCGCGAAGCCGGTGACGGGGCTGGCCAGGCGGATCAGGGCCCAGTCCTTGCCGTTGCCGTTGTAGCCGGGCGCCCGGTAGACGTAGTTCGACTTACGGGTCACCTTGCTCGTCGAGTTCAGGTCGACGACGCCGATCGTCGCCGTGATCGACGTGTTGGTGCCGGTGCCGTTCACGCAGTGCGCGGCCGTGAGCACCAGGGTCGGGCTGTACAGCGCGCCGCCGCAGCCCATCGACAGACGGACCATGAACGGGAATTCGCCCTGCGTGGCCGTGGTGCCGCCGACGACCAGCTGCGGGCCGTCATCGGCCGCTGACGCGGGCGAGGCCTGCATCAGGGTGCCCATCGAGGCCACCGTGAGTGCGGCCGCCGCCGCGCCCAGGAATCGCTGCCACCTTGCCATCCAGACCTCCCCAGCCGAAGGTGCGCCCGGGGGGCGCACTCCTTCTTGTTGGGTGAGAGTCAAACATTCACCGGCATGTATGGGCTATCCCGAAAGACTCATACCGCGGGCCGTATCCCGCCGCAAGAATCACCGTCCGGCGAAGACCGGCTTCTGCTTGGCCACGAACGCGGTCACCGCTGCCTTGTGGTCGGCGGTCGCGCCGCAGATCGCCTGGGCCTGCGCCTCGGCGGCCAGCGCGTCCGACAGCGAGCCCGCGGTGCCGATGGAGAGCTCGCGCTTGATGGCCGCGTACGCGACGGTTGGGCCCGCGGCGAGCCGGGCGGCGAACTCCTGCGCGGCCGGCAGCACCTTCTCGTCGTCCTCGAGCAGCTCGGTGAGCAGGCCGTAGTCGAGGCTCTGCTGGGCGCGCACCGGCTGGGCGAGCAGCAGCAGCTCCAGGGCCCGGGCGCGGCCGACGAGGTGCGGCAGCGACCAGGAGATGCCGGTGTCACCGGCCAGGGCGACGTTCGCGAACGCCATCAGGAACGTGGTGCGCGGGCCGCCGATCCGGAAGTCGGCGAGCAGCGCCAGCGAGGCGCCGGCCCCGGCCGCGGTGCCGCGCACCGCCGCGACGACGGGCTTGGGCAGGCTGGCCAGCCGCTGCGCGATCGGGTTGTAGTGCTGCCGGACGGTGTCCAGCTCGGTCGCGCCCTTGTCCAGATCGCGCGCGTGTTCCCGCAGGTCCTGGCCCACGCAGAAGGCGCTGCCGGCGCCCGTCAGCACCACGGCCCGTACGGACTTGTCCACCTCGATCGAGGCCAGCGTGTCGCGCAGCGCCTCCTTGAGGTCGATGTCCAGCGCGTTCATCGCGTCGGGGCGGTTCAGGGTCAGGGTCACGACGGCATCGGTGCGGTCGACGAGAAGCGAATCGGTCATGGCTCAGAGAATCCCACACGGCCGCCGCGCGATGCCGAGGCCAGGCAGCGCTCGACGAACCGGTCGGCCGCCGGGCGCAGCCGGGTGGCATGCCGGTCGAAGAACGTCGCGGCGCCGGCGCCGGGCCACCGGCTGGGCAGCAGGGAGGCCGGCAGCTGCGGGTCGCGGAAGAGGAACGAGCGCCAGGCGTGCACCAGCTGGAAGCGGACCGCGTACGCCTCCTCGTCGGTGCTGCGGGCGTTGACAGCCGTGACGATGGGGCGCTGCGCCTCGATGAAGTCCTCGTAGGCCTTGCCGATCTCGGCCAGGTTCCAGGCCCGCCCGACCACCTCGGCCGCTCCCGGCGAGCCCGCCGCGTGGCTGGCGCTGAACCGCTCGAAGCCGACCTCGGCGCCGGTCAGCACCCCGTCGACCTCGTCCGCGGCCCGCGGCGCGACCCAGACCAACTCGTTCAACATCCCGTAGCCCAGAAAAGTCAGGCGTTTAGCCTCTTTGCGCGGCACCGGGCTGTGCGTCAGCACCAGGTCGAAGCGCCCGTCCCAGCCGTTGCGCCCGGTCCGGTAGATCCGGGCCGACGCCTCGTCGAGGCGTCGCGCGGCCTTCGGTGTCAGTACATAACCGGGCCCGGACACCAGGCGCATAGGGTGCAACCAGCCCTGACGCACCATTCGGGACACCGCGGTGCGCACCGCGGGCGGCGCGATGCCCACCGGCGCGAGCAGTTTGACGAGGGCGGCGACGGGCGCGCGGCCGCCCCTCGGGCGCAGATAGTCGCCGTAGAGGTCGAAGAGTGCCGACCGCGCCTGCATGACCGCACATTGTGACAGCAGGAAAGGCGATATGCTAGACGCTGTCACATCAGTGCGGGCTGGGTTTGGGTTCGCCGGTGTTCATCAGGGAAAATGTTTGATCGGCACGGTGGGCCACGTCGCGTGACGTTGGGCGAGGCTCGCAGCGCTGCGGTCTCGGGTCGGTCCAGCGGGGGCGACTCCGCCGGTCTGAAACGAGTTACGGCGCCCCGTGGGGCTGAGCACGGGACGTTGACGAAGTGGCTGTGGGGTAACCCACCGACCCTGATGTAGGTCTGAGGGGAGACAAGATGGCGGCGATGAAGCCGCGGACGGGCGATGGTCCGCTGGAGGTCACCAAGGAAGGGCGCGGCATCGTCATGCGCGTCCCGCTGGAGGGTGGTGGCCGTCTCGTCGTTGAGATGACTCCGGACGAGGCCAACGCGCTTGGTGACGCGTTGAAGGCGATCGCCGGCTGACGTTCCAGGTAGCCCGCCGGTACGGTACCTGCCGTACCGGCGGGCTTTCCACGTCCTGAGGAAAGGTCATCCTCCAGTGTTCGCGATCCGCCTGTCAGGCGAGGAACACCACGACACCCGGGTGCTCCCGGTCGACGTCTCCGGCGTGCTCGCGGGCGGCGACGAGGAGACCGCAGAACTCGTGCGCACCGCCGAAGGCGCAGGTGAAGCCGGTGCCGTGCAGGTGCTGCCGCGCCCGCTGCGTACCCCGGCGAAGATTCTGCTGGCCGGCGTGGGCGCCGGCGACGAGGCCGGCTGGCGTGCCGCCGGCGCCGCCGTCGCCCGGACCGCGGCCGGCGACGAACCACTGCACGTAATGCTGCCCGACCGGATCGCCCCCGCCGCCGTGCGCGGCCTCGCCGAGGGGCTCTGGCTGGGTGGCTACCGCTTCCGCGAGGCACCGAAACCGCCGCGCTCCGGTGCGGTGACACTCACGACACCGGACCCGGCCGCGTACGCGCCGAGCCTCGAGGCAGCCCGGGTGACCGCCGCGGCGACCTGGCTCGCCCGCGACCTGACGAACACGCCCGCGGCGGTGAAGAACCCGGCCTGGTTCGCCGCGCAGGTCGTCACCGAGGCCGCGACACGCCCGGGCGTTACGGTGACCGTGCGCGGGCCGGAGCAGCTTGCCGCCGAGGGCTTCGGCGGCATCCTCGCGGTCGGCGGCGGCTCCGCCAGCCCGCCGCGGCTCGTCGAGCTGGCCTGGAATCCGCCGGCCGCGTCCCGCCATGTGGTCCTCGTGGGCAAGGGAATCACCTTCGACACCGGCGGCATCTCCATCAAGAGCACCGACGGCATGAAGCTGATGAAGAAGGACATGGCCGGCGCGGCGGCGATCGTCGCCGCGACGCTGGCCGCCGCCGACCTGAACCTCCCGGTACGCATCACCGGGCTCACCCCGCTGGCGGAGAACGCGGTAAGCGGCGCGGCCTTCCGCCCGGGAGACGTCATCACCCAGTGGGACGGCGCGACCACCGAGACGACGAACTCGGACGCCGAGGGCCGCCTGGTGCTCGCCGACGTGCTCGGCTACGCGGTGGCCGAGCTTGACCCGGACGTCGTGATCGACCTGGCCACCCTCACCGGCGCCAACTCGGTCGCCCTCGGCAAGCGCACGGCCGCCCTCTACAGCCAGGACGACGACCTGGCCGACGCGCTGAAGGCGGCCGGGGACGCCGCGGGCGAGTCGATGTGGCGCCTGCCGCTGCCCGACGACTACGTCGACTATCTGCGCAGCGACATCGCCGACCGGCACAGCTCGCCGGCACAGGGCGGGGCGGGCTCGGTGGTCGCGGCGCTGTTCCTGCGCGAGTTCCTCGGCGACCGGACGGACCGCTGGGCCCACCTCGACATGTCGGCGCCCAGCTGGGCGGAGCGGGACGACGCCGACCTGACCAAGGGCGCCACCGGGTGGGGCGTCAGAACCCTGGTGCGGCTGCTGGACGACCTCTCCCGCGGCTGACTACCGCCGCACCGCGCTACCGCTTCACCGCGGCCAGGAGACCGGCGCCGGTGGGTATCAGGGCCGGGGTCCAGTCCTCGGACTCGCGGATGGTCTTGACCGTCTCGCGGATCGTGATCGTGTCGACGTCGCGGGCCGACGGGTCGCTGATCCGGCCGCCGGCCAGCGCGCCGTTGACGATCAGCACCCCGCCGGGGCGCAGCAGCCGCAGCGCCGCCTCGGCGCACGCGCCGAACTCGGTGGCGTCCGCGTCCACGAAGATCAGGTCATAGACGCCGTCGGCGAGGCGGGGCAGCACGTCCAGGGCGCGGCCGGTGATGATCCGGGTGCGGGACGCCGCGAAGCCCGCCTCCTGGAAGATCCGGCGGGCGATGCGCTGGTGCTCGTTCTCCACGTCGATCGTCGTCAGCACCCCGTCGGCCCGCATGCCCCGCAGCAACCAGACGCCGCTGACCCCCGTACCGGTGCCGATCTCGACGACCGCCTTGGCGCTGCCCGCCGCGGCGAGCAGGCTGAGCACGGAGCCCGCGCCGGGGGTCACGGCCGCGAGGCCGACCTCCTGGGCGAGGCTGCGCGCGGTCTGCAGGACGATGTCCTCGGCGACGTAGGTCTCGGCGAACCGCATCGACTGCGCGGTGGGGGTGCCGGGCGATCGGGCCTCGGTGACGATGACGACCTCCGTCTGGCTAAGAGGATGAGCGGTCCGGAACCGGTGCACATCGGGTATGAGCGTAGAGCGGTGCCCACTGTTCGCGCATCGGGGACTTCGGCGCCGAAAAGCGACGGCCGGCAGTCGAGGTCCCACTCGCCGGATGATCGCCGCCGATCCGTGTCATCCTGGACGCGGAGCCCGGGGGTTCCAGTACGACGAGTGGAGGCATCGACGTGACCGACGGCTGGAACTGGCGCCAGCCTCAACCGCCGCCGCCCGCAACACCGGCAGCGCCGGCGGGTTCGCCGTGGTGGTCCGACGCGCTGGCCGACCCCTGGCGGGATCCTTACGCTCCCACCGCCGTGGTCGTGCCGACCGCGCCGGTGAGCGGCGCCCCGCAGCCGGAGCCGGTGACCGACCCGGACGCGCCCCGCCGCTCGATGGCCCCGATCCTGCTGATCTGCCTGGTCACAGCCCTGTTGGCCGGCGGTCTCGGCGGCACCCTCGGCTATGTCTTCGCCACACACAGCGGGGTCGGCGGCGGCGCCCAGCTCGGCGGTGCGCCCCTGGCGGCCCCGTCGGCGGCGCAGCGGGCACCCGAGTCCAACGCGGGCGTGGTCGACAAGGTGCTGCCCAGCGTCGTCACCGTCCGGGTCACCGGCGCGATCGGTTCCGGCTTCGTGGTCTCCCCGGACGGCTACGTGATCACCAACGACCACGTCGTCGAGGGCGCGGACGGCAACATGTCGGTGTCGTTCAGCGACGGCTCGGCGGCGCCCGCGACGCTGGTCGGCCGCGACCCCGAGTCCGACATCGCAGTGATCAAAGTCGCAAAGAAGAATCTGACCGCCGTCCAGCTCGGCGACTCCGACTCGATCGCGGTCGGCGACCCGGTGTTCGCGTTCGGCTCGCCGCTGGCCCTGGTCAACACCGTGACCTCCGGCATCGTCAGCGCCCTCGATCGCACGATCCAGGCCGGCGAGCCGGGCGGCACCGTCCGCTACTACGCGGCGATTCAGACCGACGCGGCCGTCAACCAGGGCAACTCCGGTGGCCCACTGGTCGACGGTGCCGGCCGGGTGATCGGGGTCAACTCGGTGATCCGGTCCGTCGGCGCCACCGACACCGAGGCGGGCAACATCGGCCTCGCCTTCGCCATCCCGATCAACCAGGCCAAACGGGTGGCCAAGGACATCATCGACTTCGGCAAGGCCCGGCGTACGGTGATCGGCGCCGAGGTGGCCACCGGCTCCTCGAGTTCGAACGGCGCGCGGCTGCGCTCGGTCGGCGCGGGCGGCCCGGCCGCGCTCGCGGGACTGAAGTCCGGCGACGTCATCACCAAGATCAACGGGCACCCGCTCGAGGACGGCTCGGACCTGATCGCCCTGGTCCGCAAGTACGCGCCGTCCTCGGTCGTCGCGGTCGAATACCGCCGCGGGACGAAAATTCAGACGGCCTCCGTGACCTTGGCAGCGGACGCGAAGTGAAGCACCCTCATGGGCGGGGGGCACCGCACGCCGAAACGTGCGTAGTCTTGCCCGCGTAAGGGACGAGGGAGGCCGGCGGTGTTCGAGAACCTGAACTGGTGGGAGATCGGCGCGCTGCTGATGCTCGCCCTACTGATCTTCGGTGAGCGGTTGCCCAAGGTGATCGGTGACGGGCTGCGGATGCTGCGCGGCCTGCGGGCGATGGCGCAGAACGCGACCTCCGACCTGAGCCGCGAGCTCGGCACCGACATCCAGCTGCAGGACCTGCACCCGAAGGCCTTCATTCGCAAGCACCTGCTCAGCGAGGAAGACGAGATGGCGATCCGCCAGCCGCTGCAGGGCCTCTTCGACGACGTCAAGAACGACCTGAACGGCGTGAAGTCGGACCTGGGCGAGGTCGCCTCCGCCGCCGACCTCAAGGCGCGCCGCAACGACGACGGCGCCGCGGTGGAGAAGCCCACCCCGGCGCCGCGCAGATTCGACGTGGACGCGACCTGAGTCCTACCGCCGGGCGTTGACCGTCAGCCCGAGCGGCTTGCCGACCAGCGACTCGCGCCGGATGGCCAGCCGGTCCGCCACCGCGTCCAGCGCCTTCGCCGCCGGGGCGTCCGGGTCGGCCAGCACGATGGGCGTGCCGCCGTCGCCGGCCTCGCGCACCCGGGTGTCCAGCGGGATCTGGCCGAGCAGCGGCACCGAGGCGCCGACGGTCTTGGTCAGCGAGTCGGCGACGGTCTGGCCGCCGCCGGCGCCGAAGACCTCCATGCGGGAGCCGTCCGGCAGCTCGAGCCAGGACATGTTCTCCACCACGCCGACGAGGCGCTGGTGGGTCTGCAGGGCGATCGCGCCGGCCCGCTCGGCCACCTCGGCGGCGGCCATCTGCGGCGTGGTCACGACCAGGATCTCGGCGTTCGGCAGCAACTGGGCCAGCGAGATCGCCACGTCGCCGGTGCCCGGCGGCAGGTCGAGCAGCAGCACGTCCAGGTCGCCCCAGAAGACGTCGGCGAGGAACTGCTGCAGCGCGCGGTGCAGCATCGGCCCGCGCCACACGACGGCGGCGTTGCCCGCGGTGAACATGCCGATTGAGATGACCTTCACACCGTGCGACTGCGGCGGCATGATCATGTCTTCGACCCGGGTTGGACGGCCCTCGACGCCGAGCATCCGGGGCACCGAGTGGCCGTAGATGTCCGCGTCGACCACGCCGACGGACAGGCCGCGCCGGGCGAGGGCCGCCGCCAGGTTGACGGTGACGCTGGACTTGCCGACGCCGCCCTTGCCGCTGGCCACCGCGTACACCCGGGTCTTGGAGCCGGGCTGGGCGAACGGGATGACCGGCTCGGCGGCCTGTGCGCCGCCGCCGCGCAGGGTGGCCTGCAGCGCCTTGCGCTGCTCCTCGGTCATGACGCCGAAGTCGATGTCCACGGCGGTGATGCCGGGGATGGTGGTGACCGCCGCGGTGATGTCGGCGGTCAGCTTGTCCCGAAGCGGGCAGCCGGCGACCGTGAGCAGCAGTTCGACCTTCACGCTGCTGCCGGCGACGGTGAAGCCCTTGACCATCCCGAGTTCGGTGATCGGCTTGCGGATCTCGGGGTCGTCGACGGTGGCCAGGGCCGCCTGAACGGCGTCCTCGATGGTGGAGGCGGGTGCGGACATGGCGACCATGCTACGTCGCTGTCAGGTCCGCTCCTCCTCCCACTCCTTGCGTTCCAGCTTCTGCCGTCGATGGGCGGCCTCGTCCAGTTCGTCGGCGAGCCGGGCCAGCTCAGAACGGACGAAGTCGCGGGTCGCGACCTCGCCGACGGCGATCCGCAGCGAGGCGATCTCGCGGGCCAGGTACTCCGTGTCGGCCTTCTGCATGGCCGCGCGCCGGCGGTCCTCCTCCATCGTCAGGCGGTCCCGGTCGGCCTGGCGGTTCTGCGCGAGCAGGATCAGCGGTGCGGCGTAGGAGGCCTGCAGCGACAGCATCAGGGTCAGGAACATGAACGCGTACGGGTCGAATCGCAGCGACTTGGGCGCGAGGGTGTTCCAGGCGAACCAGGCGGCGATGACCAGCGTCATGTACACGATGAACTTGGCCGTGCCCATGAACCGCGCGATGCTCTCCGACCAGCGGCCGAAGGCCTCCGGGTCGAAGCGGGGCAGGCGTACCCGCCCGGGCTCGATGGGCTGGTCCAGTCGATCTCGGCGTGGCTCGGTCATGATGCGGCTCCCGGGTTCTGCCGCGTATTTCGCAGTACCGATGCGGTCTCGTCGTCATGGGCGTCGCGGTCGCGCCAGTCACGGGGCAGCGAGTGGTCCAGCACGTCGTCCACGGTGACCGCGCCGACCAGCCGGTACGCGCCGTCGACCACCGGCATCGCCACCATGTCGTACGTCGCCATCCGCCGGGTGATCTCGATCAGGTCGATCTCGGGCCGCAGCGGGTCGATGTCGTTGTCGACCAGGCCGCCCAGGATCGACGAGGGCGGCTCGCGCAGCAGCCGCTGGAAGTGGACCATGCCCAGGTACTTGCCGCTCGGCGTGGCCGACGGTGCGCGGGCCACGAACACCTGCGCCGCGACCACCGGGGACAGCTCCGGCTCGCGGATCCGGGCCAGCGCCTCCGCCACGGTCGTGTCCGGCGTCAGGATGACCGGCTCGGAGGTCATCACGCTGCCGGCCGTGCCGGGGGTGTACTTCATCAGCTGCCGGACCGGCGCCGCCTCCTCGGGCTCCATCAGGTCCAGCAGCACGCTCTGCTCCGCCTGCGGCAGCTCGGCGAGCAGGTCGGCGGCGTCGTCCGGGTCCATCCGCTCGAGCACGTCGGCGGCCCGTTCCCGGTTCAGGTGCACGAGGATGTCCACCTGGTCGTGCTCGGGCAGCTCCTCGAGCACGTCGGCCAGCGTCCGGTCGCTAAACGCGGCGGCGACCTCGTTGCGGCGCGCGTCCGGCAGATCCTGCAGGGCGTTCGCCATGTCGGCGGGGCGCATCTGCTCCAGGAGCGCGACCATGTTCGACGTGCCCTGGGTGTCGGTCGGCCCGACCAGGCCGCGGATCCGGTCGTAGTCGACCTGGTACGTGTGCCCGCGCCGGGCCAGCCGCCCGGTGTGCTCGCGCACGGCCACCCGGGTGACCAGCCACTCGTTGTTGCGGTTGAGCTCCATGGCGAGGTCGACGACCGTGCCGGGCTGGCCCGGGCCCTGGCGGTCCTCGGGCTCGACGGTGACCCGGCGGTCCAGCACCTCCTCGAGGACCAGCAGCTCGTTCTGCCGTTTCTCGAAGCGGCGCAGGTTGAGCATGCCGGTGCTCAGGACGACGGCCTCCGCGTCCATGGAGGTGACCCGCCCGATCGGCAGGAAGATCCGCCGGCGCAGCGCCATCTCGGCGACGAGGCCGACGACCTGCGGCGGCCGGTTGGTGGTGCGGAGCCGGATGACGGCGTCGCGGACCCGGCCGACCCGATCGCCGTTGGGGTCGAAGACGGGCAGCGCCGCGAGCCGCGCTAGGTAAACCCTGCTCCCCATGGTCACGGCCCCAGCCTAAGTTAGCGTTGACCCATGTCGACTCTGGCGTACGAGATCGTGGACGTGTTCACCGACCGGCCGTACGCGGGGAACCCGCTGGCAGTGGTGTTCGGGGGCGAGTCGCTCGACTCGGCACAGATGCAGTTGCTGGCCCGCGAGTTCAACCTTTCGGAGACGGTGTTCGTGCTGCCGTCCGAGGCCGGTGCCACGTACCGGGCGCGGATCTTCACCCCGGAAGCCGAGCTGCCCTTCGCCGGGCACCCGAGCATCGGCGGGGCCGTGACCTCGGTGCGCCGCGGCCTGGTCGAGCCCGGCGAGATCGTGCAGGAGTGCGGCGCGGGCCTGCTGCCGATCACGGTGACGTCCGCCTCGGCGACCCTGACCGGCGGTAAACCCACCATCGGCGCGGGGCTGCCCGCCGCCGGCCTGCTCGACCTGGTCGGGCTCGCCGCCGACGACTTCGCGGGCGGATCGGCGCTGCCGGCCACGGCCGGATGCGGGCTGGAGTTCGTCTTCCTCCCGGTGCGCCGGGAGGCTCTCGCGCGGGCCCGGGCCGACGCGGAGCGGGCCCGCGCCCTGGCGGTCACCGGGATCAGCGTGTTCGCCTGGGACGCCGCGACCCGGACCGCCTATGCGCGGGTCTTCTGCCCGGGTGTCTCGGTGGCCGAGGACCCGGCCACCGGCTCGGCCGCGCTGGGCCTCGGCGTGTGGCTGGTCGCCAACGGCCTGCTGCCCGGCGACCAGACCTCGTCCTACACGGTCCACCAGGGCGTCGAGATGCACCGGCCGTCGCTGCTGCGGTGCACGGCGACGGCCGAGGGCGGCTCGCTGACCCTCGCCACGGTCAGCGGGCACGTCATGCCGGTGGCGGTCGGCGAGATCGCCGTCCCGCCGTTCATCGGCTAAAGGTTGCGCTTGCCGGCGCGGTGCAGCCGGAAGGGGCTCCGGACCACGACGCGCGCCGGTGTCTCCCGGGGCGGTGCCGCGGCCGAGTCGGCCGGCAGGTCGGGCGCGGCGACCGGCGGCTCGTCCGCCGGCGTCAGCCTGAGCACCGCGCACCCGGCCTCCGCCCAGCGCGCGGTGACCTCGTCCGCGGTGCCCGAGGCGTTCAGGCGCTTGCCGGCCAGCTGTGGTGCGATCTCCGTCCACGCCTCGCTGCCCGGCGTCAGCCGCTCGACCAGCGCCTCGACGATCACGATGAGGCCGCCGTTGTCGCCGCGCAGGCGCACGGCGGCGCGCGCCGCGCCGGCGAGCTCCGGCGCGGCCTGCTCGCCGGGCCCGCAGACCACGATCAGCGTGCCGTCGAGCGGCATGACCCAGAGACCTCGGTACGGCCCGTCGGCCGCGCTGATCCAGGCGATGCCGGCCTTCTTGATCGCCTCAGCCACCAGTTCGGTCGTCACCCGGCCATCCTCGCATGGGCTCAGGTCAGCGCCGGTACGCGATCCAGCAGGTCCACGACCGCCGTCAGCGACGGCACGCTGAGCCCGGTGAAGTGCTCGTCCCGGTCGAAGACCAGATGATCGGCGAGGTCCGGCGCGGCCAGGCGGACCGGAGTCATGCCGACCGCCGCCGCGCCGGTGAGCTCGCGGCTGCCGCCGTCGCCGACGTAGAGGCAGTTCTCGGGTGCGATCCGCATCCGCCAGCAGGCCTCCAGGTAGATCAGCGGGTCGGGCTTGCAGCGGCCCACCTCGACCGAGAAGACGCTCACGTCGAGCAGCGGCGCGATCGGCATGCTCGGCAGGAACGCGGGGAGTTCGTGGGTGCAGTCGCTGATCAGCGCGGTACGCAGGCCACGGCGCTTGATCGCCCGCAGGACGCTCTCCGCGTCGGAGCGCAGCGTGGTGTCGGCCTTCAGGGCGTCGA